>JANQFD010000110.1 GCA_028278005.1 Chlorobium sp.
ATGGCTGCTTTCTTTTCTCCAAGCTGAACCGGGATTGAGGCTACCTTTCTGATATTGTCCCCTACGACGGATTTGAAGTCGTTGAGGGTCATGATGCCATGAGCACCAATGGAAAAGATGATCGCAAGGGCAATAGATTCCGAAGACGGTACCCCCTGGGTAATTGCGAAACTGCCGGTGAGCCATGCAACTCCTTCGTAAGCCAGCCCGACTATCAGGTTGCCGAACCAGCCGTTGTTTTTGGCTCGTATAGGCGGACCCGAGTAAGCGTGAGACATCAGCACCCCGACAAATGCTATGGCCATGACGTAAGGGTGGATCGACCATGCAACAAGAAATCCTGTTACAATAAGGCTGAATGTGATAATCCAGCTCGCCTGTTTCGATATTTTTCCGGACGGTATAGGACGGTCGGGTTCGTTAATGGCGTCCACCTCTCGGTCGAAGTAGTCGTTCATCGTCTGAGACATGGCACACATCAGGGGGCCTGCGAGAATAATGCCCCGAAGGAGAATCGACCAATTTGATGAGATGTCCTCGCCGGTCGAGACCACACCGCAGGCAAATGCCCACATAGGAGGGAACCATGTGACCGGTTTCATGAGCGGCACTATAGCCGACGGATCGATTTTGAACCCGGGCCTGTTGACGTTTTCGAGTGCACGCCGGATAGCTTTCTCCTTAGCGGCACTTACTCCGGATGAGAGCAGCTGGGACCTCAAGCTCTGCTTCAGTTCTGTATTACCTGCGTTACGTCCGTTCATGGTTTACGGGTTCATGAAACAAAGCAACAATAATACAAGTTTTTCTGCAGAAATGTAAGCATTAGTTGACCGACGGCCGGTATTTATCGGCAATTTCACCATTAAGACAGAGAAGCCGTGAAAACTGTGTAGCGGCTTTTCCGCTTTCCAGGCAGTCTTTGGTTTTGCTCAGGCCGTCGTCAATGCAGGTTGCACATCCGGAAACATAACACGCCATGGCGGCACTGAAAAGCGCGGCTTCTGTCTGTGCTTGCGTTGCACTGCCGTCGAGGATACTTAAAATAATATCGGCGTTTTGTCTGCTGTCGCCCCCTTTAAGATCGGCAATTTTCCATCTTGAGAACCCGAATGTCTCCGGCAGGACATCATGGTAGGATATTTTTCCATTTTGTAATTCGGCTATGTGAGTAGGACCGCAGACGCTGGGTTCGTCGAGGCCATTGCCGGTTTCTGTCTCCCCGTGAACCACCAGTGCATGATGACAGCCGGTCTCTTTCAGGGTCTGTACATAAATATCCATGACATGCATGTCAAAGACGCCGACAACCTGCCTGTTAACCTTCGCGGGATTGACCAGCGGGCCGAGCATATTGAAAATGGTTTTAATGCCGAGTTCCCGACGTACCCCGGCAACCGCTTTCATGGACGAATGATACAGCGGGGCGAAGAGAAACGCAAAACCGGTCTTCCTGTACAGCTCTTCGGTCCCTTCGGGGGGCAGATCGATGCGGAAACCGAGGGTTTCAAGGACGTCCGCACTGCCGCAGCGGCTTGTTACTGATCTGTTGCCGTGTTTTGCAATACCGACACCTGCGCCGTTTGCGATAATCGCAGCAGCTGTTGAAAGGTTGAAGGTGCCGGCCTGATCTCCTCCCGTGCCGCATGTGTCAACGGCGTTTTCGTCGAGATGAACGGGAAGTGCCCTTGAAATGAGCGCGTAATACGCTCCTGTAACTTCTTCGGCAGTAACGCCTTTTTTCTGTAGCAATGCAAGTATGGCGGCAATAACGCTATCCGGATAGACGCCCTGCATTATTCCCGATATGCAATCTTCCATCTCTTTTCGTGAAAGATTTTTGTCTGCAAGTAACTGCTGAAGTAACGCCTGGTGTTGCATAGAAAAAGCTTTGGCAAATAGATATGGAAATCCTCCTAAAACTATAAATTAATTAAAATAAGAATGGCAATTCACACAAAAAACAAATGACCCTCGGAAATGGCTGTTTCATTGCCGTCAGATGAGCGATTTGAGGTGCTTCTGAAAAAAATGTCTGAGCTGGGTATCGAGACCTTTATTGTTTCAGATCTTCATGTTATCCGGTGGCTGACAGGATTCAGCGGTTCGAGTGCCAGAGTTCTTCTTGCACCGCAGCAAAACCTTGTTTTTACGGACTTTCGTTACCGCGAACAGGTCAAGCAGGAGGTAGGCTGCATGGAATCCGTTATTATTCAAAACGGCTATGCAGAATCTTTCGTCGAGGGGGGATATTTACAGGGAAAACGCATCGCGATCCAGGAGGAACAGGTAACGGTTTATGAGGCCAGAAATCTCAGTGAGAAGCTTGGCGGGTTCGACATAGTGCCGGTTAACGGTTTTTTTGACGAATTCCGGATGATCAAAAGCGAGGTTGAAAAGGCTGACATGAAAAGGGCGTCGGCAATAAGCGAGCAAACCCTCGATAAGGTTCTCCCGATGATTACCGAAGATGCAACCGAAGCCGACATTGCGGCAGAAATTTCTTACTGGCATAAACGATTCGGTGCCGAAAAGGACTCATTCGATCCGATTGTTGCTTCCGGACCTCGTTCGGCCCTTCCCCATGCAAGGCCGACAAACGAGAAGTTCAGGAAGGGCGAGCTTATTCTCATTGACATGGGATGCGTCTATAACGGGTATGCTTCCGACCAGACGAGAACCGTTGCTTTTGGGAAAGTATGCGATGAAGCACGCAGGATCCACGATATAACGAAAGATGCCCAGCTGCTCGGTATCGAATCAGCGAGGCCTGGGATGTCCGGCCTGGAACTCGATGCTCTGGTTCGCAGTTATATCGAGAAACAAGGCTACGGTGAATATTTCGGCCATGGTCTTGGTCATGGGGTCGGAGTTGAGGTGCACGAAAAGCCTCGCCTCGGCAAAACATCGAAAGATACGCTGCCCGTCCATTCGGTTTTTACAATCGAGCCGGGTATTTACCTGCCGGACAGGTACGGTGTTCGTATCGAGGATACCGTGGTTATGGAAGAAAGCGGAGTGGTTCCTTTCCAGCGTTTCACCAAGGAACTGATTGAATTGTGAGGGAAAGTTGTTGATCTGTTTTCCTTTTTGACCTTTAATTTTTGATTTTTGCCTTCAATGAAAAGATACTGCCTGGTCATAACAACTGCTCCTGACGCCGGGACGGCCGAGAAGCTTGCCGAAGGATTGTTGAACGAACGTCTGGCTGCCTGTATTCATATGCAGGATATCCGAAGCCGCTATGTCTGGGAAAACAGGCTTTGCAGGGAAGAGGAAACCGTTTTATGGATCAAAACGTCCGAAAGAAACTACGAAAGAATCGAGGAGTATCTGCTTGAGCGTCATCCATATGATCTTCCTGAAATAATCAGGATTCCCGTAGACGGCGGTCTTGCGGGATACCTGGATTGGATTGACATGACTGCATCGGGTTCAGGATCGACCCAATAAATGTTTCAGGCGGATGGAATAAGCTGCAAGGCTCAGGAGCGGGTTCACGTTGCGATGAATGGCGCGGATGGCTTCTTCAGTCACGGTAGATATTTCATAAAAATCAGGATCTGTAAAATTCCGGACGAAGCGTTCAATCGCGTCACGAAGGTCGGGATTGTTGAACGAGGTCCGTTCCGGATCTATCTGTCGGTGTTTGATATCCTGGAAAAAAAGCAGAAGCGCGGACAGAAAAGAGATGATTTCCTGTTTCCCCAGATTTTTCGAAAGCTCTTCAATGCCGGCAATGGTTTCAGGAAGCCTGCCCGGAGAGAGGAGTATGCGCAGAAAGTCAATTGCCCTGTCCCGTGCAGCCATGCTCTCAAATGTATCGGGGCTGCCTTCCGCGCTGCTGTTAGCCATATCTGCGGCGATGCGCAGATTTCCCCTCGAGAAATGAATAATAAAGTGTTTCATTTCGTCCCGGAGTTCTGCATGAGAGGTGTTCAGCCAGTGTTCGAGGTCGGATGGTTTTATTCTGGAGAATTTCAATATCTGACATCGTGACCGGATCGTGGGCAATATGCTCTCGGGTCGTGAGGACACCAGAATGAAAAGGACATGCCCCGGAGGCTCCTCGAGCAGCTTCAGAAGCTTGTTGGCTGCCGACTGGTGGAGCTTTTCCGGTTGGGAAAGGATAAATACCTTTTTTTTGTTCCGGGGCATGAAAGAAGCTTTCTGCTGCAGGGCAGTTACCTGTTCGGTAAGGATTCCCATGGAGCGATCCATCGAGGGAGCGAAAAAAGGGTTCTCCTTTTTCTGTTCGATCAACGATGCATAACGTTCCTTTGCGTCGGTTATGCGTTTGTTTTCGGTTTTCGCAGGATCGCTTTTATCAAGCAGAACCGACTCGACCGGAAACACATACTCAATGTCCGGATGCATGAATGCATCGATCTCCAGGCAGCTTTCGCAGGTTCCGCATGAACCTGTGCCGGGTTCGTCGGGCGGGGTTTCGCAATTGAGGACTTTGGCAAGCTCAAAAGCTACGGACTCCTTTCCTGCGCCTTCCGGTCCTGCAAAAAGGTACGCATGAGCCAGTCTTCCGGATGAAATGGCTTTTTGCAGTATGCCGACCTGCAATTTGTGGCCGATAATGCTTTCCCAGCTCATGATTGTTTGGAATGGTGACAAGTGACAAGTGAAGAGTGAGATGAAGGCCGGGGATACAGCGGTCTCATCTCGTTCTTTGTTACAGGTCTCTTGTCACTCTCGGTATAGAACGGTGATTTTCAAAGAAACGTCAGCCATTGATACGGGTCATCACCCGTCTGAATGATTTTCAGATAATGAGACTGGAGGATTTCCGTCACGGGACCTCTCATCTCATTGCCGATAGGGTACTTGTCGATGCTTCTGACAGGGGTTATTTCTGCTGCCGTGCCGGTAAGGAACACTTCATCGGCAATGTACAGCGCCTCTCTCGGTATCATGGTTTCACGTACCTCATAGCCGAGTTCCTTTGCGATATGGATGACCGCCTGGCGTGTTAACCCGGCAAGAATGGATTGTCCCGATATCGGCGTGTGGATAATGCCGTCGCGGATGACAAAGATGTTTTCACCGCTGCCTTCCGAAACATAGCCGTTGATATCCAGTCCGATACCTTCGGCGTAGTTGTCCATGATGGCTTCCATCTTGATGAGCTGTGAATTGAGGTAATTCCCCCCTGCTTTTGCCCATGTCGGAAGCGTATTCGGGGCAAGTCTGTTCCAGGACGAGACGCGAACATCGACTCCGGTTTCAAGGACATCCTCCCCGAGATAGGTTCCCCATTCCCATGTTGCTATAGCCACCTCGATTGCGGCAAGATGGGGGTTGACCCCGAGGGCGCCCTGTCCCCTGTATACCAGTGGTCGGATATAACATGATTTATGACCGTTGGCCCTGATGGTTTCAAGAACGGCGTCTTTCAGCTCTTCAGTGGAGTAGGGGATCTCGATCCTGTATATTTTTGATGAATCATAAAGACGTTTGATATGTTCATCCAGAAAAAGGATCGCAGGACCTTTTGCGGTTTCGTAGCATCGTATTCCTTCAAAGGTAGATGAACCGTAATGTATGACATGCGAAAGGATGTGTATTTTTGCATCATTCCAGTCGACAAGCTCCCCGTTCATCCAGATTTTATCCGACTTGTTCATTTTTTACACAAGCATTGATTGGTGTTGGTTTCTGCAACTTAAACTTCAAAGATATATTGTTTTGCCTTTTTTAAAAGCCGGGAGGGGCGATTTTTCACAGAGGCGGAGCCTTACGGGGAAGAATTTCAGGGGAGAAACAACAAGGCCCTGTTACATCAACAGGGCCTCTTGAAACGGAAGCAGGATCAATAGATTCTTTCGTAGACTCCGTCGACTTCCCTGAAAATAGGCTCGTATTTAGCAACCTGACGGCCGAAACAGATTCCCAGCGATTCATACAGTGCGACCTGGTCAAGATCGACATGACGCTGTTCGATAGCCTTGCTTGACTCGATGTATTCTATTTTGCGGCCTTTTACTTTTGAGATAGTTACACCGGTTTTACCCTCCGTGAGCAGCAGTACAGCCGCAGCGCCTGCCTCGTAACCGAAGTTTACATCGTAAGCCGACGAGTTGCCCGCACGTACAAGATGGCCCGGATGGATCTCCCGGACTTCGGGTATTTCATAGATCCCTTCCACAAACATACCGGTTTCTTTCATGAATACCGGCATATCCGGATCGGCTTTCAGCCGTTTTTTCATCTCCTGACAGACATATTTGCCGGCTCCGGCAAGTTTTTTGTGTCCAAATGCATCAACACCTGCCGATTCGTCGACGATGTCCGATCCATCGGCATTCTTCAGGCCTTCGGCGACAACGATGGTATAGGTTCCGGCATGCACGTCGCTTTCCCTGATGCGGCGTGTAAAGCGTCCTGTGATATGTTCATACACAACATCCCAGTCCGCCGGGATTTCAGGAATGAGGATGCAGTCGGCTTCAGCCGCAACGCCGCTTCTGAATGCTGTATGTCCGGCATAACGGCCGAATACTTCGGTAACCAGAATCCGGTTATGGGTTCTGCCTGTGGTTTTCAGGTCCTGAACGAACTGAGATATGCGATTGATGGTTGAGTCCCCGCCTACGGAATAGGTCTGGAGGTCGAGATCCATTGTTTTCGGGGCATGTATACACTGAATGCCGTTGTTGTTCAGGTCGACCATGACGCTCCCGCTGTCATCTCCCCCACTGATAACCAGGCCGTCAAGTTCGAACTTTTTCATCCCTTCCTTGATCCGGTTGTATTTTTCCGGGTTGCTGATAGCTTTTATCTTTACCCTCGAATGTCCTGCTTCGGAACCTGCAAAATTGCCCGAAAACTGGTCGAGGCGCGCAAAGTCGAGGTGTACGAGCTTTTCCTGATTTACAAGGTTGTACAATCCCGCGTAACCGTTCGGGATAACATACATCTCGATGCCTTTGGACAAGGCCATAAAAGCGGCTCCTTTGATGACGGCATTAAGTCCGCCGCAATCTCCGCCACTTGTCAGAATGCCAATTTTTTTCACGGTATTCTCCTGTGTAATAATCGGTTTAGGTTGTTACAAGCTGAATTTCAGTACACCAAGATAGATTATGCGGCCTGATTTATCAACTGAATTTGTCATAGTCCTGCAGCATTGTCAATAAAGAAACAAATCGTCATGTTTGTCACTTTCTCGCTATCTTCATTTACTGATTACTAATTTCTTTCTTTGCAGTATGACCTTTCGCGACCATCTCTACATCGCTTATGCACACCTCAGGGAGAGGAGGCGACAGACCATACTGACCGCCCTCGGGGTTGCTATCGGATCCGCAATGCTGATCACGACGATTGCCGTTGCCGGAGGAATGTCGAGAAACGTTGTGAACAAGATTATCGACATAGCTCCCCATGTTATTGTCAGTGCCGACAGGGTGGAGCCTCTGGTGCCGGACAACCTCATCGGCTTTCGTGAAGGTTTGCTTGGTTTTGTAGAGAAAAACGTAACCATCGCGGAAAAGGAAACAATCAAGAACTACGCCGATGTCGTTGAAAGAATCCGTCTTGACCGGGAAGTCGAAGTGGTTTCTCCTTATGTGGCAAGCAACCTTATCGTGCGTAACAGGTCCCGTTTCACCTCCTGTGTTGCAAAGGGGGTCGTACCTGAAAAGGAGGCAGGTATAGCCAATCTCGGCAAGAAACTTGTCGATCCTCAGGCACTCACGGAACTCGCCTATACTCCTAACGGTATCCTGGTCGGCAATCTGCTTGCCGAAGATCTCAAGGCATCCTACCATTCACGTCTGGTGCTGATCAGCAAGGACGGTGAAGAGTTCCCGGTTACGGTTGTCGGAAGATTCAGTACAGGGTTCAATGCCAAGGATCGCCAGGAGGCTTACATCAACCTTGCGCTTGCCCAGCGAATTGAGGGTATTGCCCCCAACACCGTTACTGCTATCGGTCTGAGAACTGCCGATGTCGGGCGGGCGGGAGATGTTGCGGCAAGAATTCAGCAACAGACAGGCTACCAGAGCGAAAGCTGGGACAATACCAATAAAAACGTCATCGACTTCTATAACCGGAACGGTACGATTACCCTTGTGCTTGTCGGTTTTGTATTTGTCGTGGCAGGACTCGGGGTCTCATCGGTCATGACCACGGTCGTACTCCAGAAAGTCAAGGATATTGCAATCATGCGCTCCATGGGCGTTCAGCGCGGGAGTATCACCGGTATTTTCGTGATCGAGGGATTTATAATCGGTATTCTCGGAGTGAGTGTCGGAAGCCCTCTCGGACATTTCATCACCAGGCTTGTCGGGTCGATCCGTTTCGAGGTGAACACGGCGGGAGTGCTGCAAAGCGACAGGATCAATGTTTTCGAAACTCCTGAAGCCTATATTATCGTGATTGTCTTCGGCATCATCATTTCCGTTGTTTCATCGTTAGGCCCTGCCAGGAGAGCGGCCGGGTATGTGCCGGTGAAAATCCTCCGGGGACAAATGGGAACGTAGAGGTCGTAGGCAGTTGCCAGTGAGCAGTCTGCATTTTTTACCCTGTCATAAACAGAAAAACCACCGGTTGAATCAGGCTATCCAGCCTCTTCAATCAGGCATATTGCATGGGCGCAGACGCCTTCTTCACGTCCAACGTAGCCGAGTTTTTCATTCGTGGTGGCTTTTACCGCAACCTTGCCGACATCGATACCAAGACATGTCGCTATGTTTTCACGCATGGCCATAATGTGCGGCGCGACTTTAGGCCTTTCCATAAGCAGCATCGAGTCGATGTTTGCTATTGTGTAACCCTCGTCTGCCACAAGTTTGCCGACATGGCGCAGGAGTATCTTGCTGTCGATGTCCTTGAATTCGGAGCTTGTGTCGGGAAAATGCTTCCCGATGTCTCCAAGTGCGGCTGCACCCAACAGAGCGTCGCTGATCGCATGGAGCAGGACATCCGCGTCGCTGTGCCCTTTCAGCCCTTTGGAATGAGGAATATCCACGCCGCCGACAATCAGTTTTCTGCCTTCCGCAAACTGGTGAATGTCAATACCTATACCGACTCGCATAGCTGTTTTTTCCGCGTTTAGAATTGAAGAATACACCTTTTATGGTTGAACGGCCACCCGGTGTGAAGGGTTTATATCGACCGAACAACTTATGGAAATATGCAGGGGAAACAAAGATATCCATTATATTTAATAATAACGGTTCCTCTATACATTGCCGCAATTCCCGAATGTATCGGGATAACGCAGTAAGCGAGACACACAGCAAATTAATAGAGGAGCTCTTGAGCATTCCGATAGAACAAGGTTCGTATTTCTCTCCAGGCCCGAAAACGGTGTGAGATCAGCTGCCATGAACATGCAGGACATACGAAAGTTTTTCTGGATGTGTACCGGAACCCCTGTTGAAATTATCGAGAAATATCCTACTGAGCACAATAAGTTTATCGGGATCGGTGCAACCATTTTTTTTACCGCTTTGTTCGCTGCACTTTCGGGTGGTTATGCACTCTACTACGTTTTTGCCGGTACACCCCTTGCCATTCTGTTTGCGGTAGTTTTCGGTATTCTCTCGGGACTTGCGATTTTTAATCTTGACCGTTACATCGTTTCAAGCATCAACAAGACCGCAAAAGGACTTCGGCAGTTTTACCAGGCATCACCCCGTCTGATTTTCGCCATTCTGATTGCGATTGTCATCGCACGCCCTCTCGAACTCAAGATTTTCGACAAGGAAATCAAGGACGTTCTCAAGTCGCGATACCTGAAAGAGCAGCAGGAAAGCATTTCAAGGGTCGGGGCGGCTTTTGCAGACAAATACTCACTCGAGCTAAGCCAGATAGAAAAACTGCAGAAAGAATACGACGCAATCACAAAGGAAGTGAGCGGCTTGCGGGAAGAGCTGAAAAAGGAGGTGTTCGGGGATAAAACCTCTACGACGTCGGGTATAGTGGGGTTCGGAACCTACGCAAAAGAAAAGCAGGAGGTGATAAAGGCCAAACAGAACCGCGAGCAGTATCTTGCCTCGCAGCTTGCAAGGCTTGAGGCATATATCAACCGCCGGAAGGATGTTGAAGGGATTACCCGCCAGACTATGCTTACCGACTCACTGATGAATGTCAAGGTGTCCTATGCAGGCTTTGCCGACCGCAACTGGGCACTCGGCCAGCTCACCGAAGGGGGGGACGACGTCAACAACGCTTCGGCAAATGCCGTGATGTTCATCACACTGTTGTTCGTAGCGTTTGAATGCGCTCCGATTCTCGTAAAATTACTTTCCGATGCCGGTCCTTCCGATGTTGATATCCATGAGTCCGAAGCAAGGATCATCCGCTGGTTGACGGCAACCTCACCATTGTCCTCGAACCGTTTTGTCCGTGCCTACCGTGCCATCGGCGGCAAACCCGGCCGGCGAATCTCACGCAAACCCCTTTACGGCAAGCGGGTAAGAAGGGTTGAACGGATAGAAAGCAA
>JANQFD010000109.1 GCA_028278005.1 Chlorobium sp.
TGCCGACTGTCTTTTTACGGTCTGTATTTCTTGTAATCGATACCGAACTTCTTGACACGAAGTCCCATAACGCGCTCGGTAAGGCCAAGCTGGGAGGAGGCTTTCGCCATATTGCCCTTGGTGCGTTTCAAAGCCTCGATGATCATCTCATGTTCTATGGCATCGAGTCTCTGCTGCAGAGAGCCGCTTGCAGGTGTTCCGCTCGATTCGGCGGTTTGCAGGGTGGGCGGCAGATGATAGCCGTGAATGACGTTGTCCTCGCTGAGGATGACAGCTCTCTCGATACAGTTTTCCAGCTCCCTCACATTGCCCGGCCAGTGGTAGCGCATGAACATGTCGATTGCCCGGGTCGATATTCTCCTTACACCTTTAAAATTGAGTGCATTGTACTTTTCGACGAAATAGTCCGCGAGGACAAGGATATCAGCTTTCCTTTCGCGCAGGGGCGGGACGGTTATCGGAAAGATATTCAGCCGGTAGTAGAGGTCTTCACGGAATTTTCCGCTTTCGATTTCCTCTTCGAGGTCTCTGTTTGTTGCGGCTATGACTCTGATATCGGTTTTTATGGTTTTTGACCCGCCGACCCGTTCAAACTCCTTTTCCTGAAGTATGCGCAGCAGTTTTGCCTGCATCGGCAGGCTGAGTTCTCCGATTTCATCGAGAAAAACTGTGCCGCCGTCGGCAAGCTCGAACCTTCCCTGGCGGTTCGTGGTGGCACCGGTAAAAGAGCCTTTTTCATGCCCGAAAAGCTCGCTTTCAATAATGCTTTCCGGAAGGGCTGCGCAATTGAACTTGATAAACGGTTTTTCTGCACGATGGCTTTTATAGTGGATCGCGCTTGCAACAAGTTCCTTGCCGACACCGCTTTCTCCGAGAATGAGAGCCGTGGCATTTGTAGGCGAGATTTTATCTATCATCCTGAAAACCGCAATCATTGCCTTTGAACTGCCGATAATGTTTGCCGGTCTTTGTTTGGCGTTGTATTGCTCTTCTTCAGGCTCATGTATCTCTTCACGGTAGAAGGAGAAGGGTTCCGGCCGTTCATCGAGGTCAGGCTGAAATTCTCCCTGCCGCTCTTCTTCAGCAAGCTGTTTGATACGGACCGCCTGGGAGATCATGGCTGCAATGATGGAGAGCAGGTTCACCAGTTCTTCTATAGACTCTTCCCCCCCGTATTGTTTCGAGGGTTTTACGGAATGACTGTTTACGCTGAAGACGGGGCGGTCGGCACTGAGCGTGCCGATGACCTCGTTATCCGCCTTGATCGGCACGCAGACAAAACAAAGGTGCTCGGTCTTGATGCGATCCCTCGAGCCCGTTCGATCGAGAAACTGCGGCTCTTCGTCGATTCTCGGGACAACCCTGCTTCTGCCGGTTTTTACAACCTGTCCTATAATGCCTTCTCCGGGTATGTAGCGTCCCCTTGCCTGTTCTTCTTCGGTGAGGCCGAAAGACTCGTTGATGACTATTTCATTCGTCCCCCGGTTCAGTATGGTAATGACTCCGCGTACCATGTTCATATGTTCCGACATAATGCTCAGAATGTCGCGGAGTACCTTGTTGATATCCTTTGTATAACTGAGTGCCCGGCTGACTTCTGCAAGAAGGCTGATTGTATTTGTTTGTTCGCTTACCGGGTCTCTCATCTTTTGCATGTGTCCTGAGGGTTGACAAAGCATTGTCTGTAAATAGTTACCAGTTCGGCGGCAGAAAGACCGCATTTTTTCCTGTCGGCGGCATGTCTTACGTCTGAAAGCATTATTCCGGCCTGCTCCCGGTCAATGGTTATGCCTTTTGTTGACAGTACATGCTGGATCGATGCGCTGCCTGAATGCTTGCCGATGACAAGCTCGTACTTCTCTTTGCCTATATCACCAGGCAGAAAAGGCTGGTAAGAGAGCGGGTTTTTAAGCAGGGCGTTGCAGTGAATTCCCGATTCATGCTGGAAAACCGCATTGCCTATAACCGGTTTCTGATCCTGGATGGATCTGTTCGATGCATGTGCCACCGTCTCGCAGAGAGACTGCAGCAGTTCGGTTTTAATGGACGTGCGGTATCTGCCCGAAAGCTTCAGCGCAACAACAAGTTCTTCAAGTGAAGCGTTGCCTGCCCGTTCGCCGAGTCCGGTAACGGAAACGCTGACAGCATCACAGCCTGCCTCGATAGCGCTGAAGGCATTTGCCGTTGCCATGCCAAGATCGTTATGCGCGTGAAATTCCAGCGGCACCGCTACAGATGCTTTCAGGTGCTGTATCTGCTGCATAAGAGATAACGGGGTCGCGATGCCGACAGTGTCGGCTATGCGGACTCTGTCGGCCCCGCAGTCTGCT
This sequence comes from Chlorobium sp., assembly GCA_028278005.1. GTDB lineage: Bacteria > Bacteroidota > Chlorobiia > Chlorobiales > Chlorobiaceae > Prosthecochloris. The sequence goes on from JANQFD010000109.1 coordinate 2,331, forward strand.
GCATCACGAACAAACGTTTCGAGGGTGCTGCCGTGCGTTCTCGTGGCGTCCTGGGCTCCTGCACTGACGAAACTGAAATATTTTTTTGCTTCAGGTATGAGCATTTCCAGCTGGTTGCGGACCCAGCCGTAGTCTTTCCCCATAAGGCTCAGGTAGAGTTCGGAGAGAGGGAAGCTGATGTGAATGCCGTCAGTGCCGCATCTGCTTGCAGAGATGATATCCTCCTGTTTTGCTCTTGACCAGCAGGTGAGGCGAACGGGGAGGCGCATCGAAACAATCTCGCTGATGACGTTTTGTTCTTCCGGGCTTATGGCCGGATAGCCGATTTCGAGTTCATCGACGCCGGTTTCTGCCAGCATCCCTGCTATCATTCTTTTCTCATCGGCGCCGAAAACCACACCGGGGGCCTGTTCGCCATCCCGAAGTGTTGTGTCGACTATCCACGGTGAGACAGGTTCGGCATGCATATGTAGAGCATCGTTACTCATACCTGAATTGAGCGTTTCAATAAATGTTCCGTAAGAGTAAGTTTATTAATAACAATCTGTTATACTGTTTTTGTAAAGAGATTATTCCATACGTGTCAGGTGAACGAAAAAACTGATAAAGAGCCGCATTTTTAAAATCCCGACCTGTCGGGAAATGCCGATCACACCGGATCTGCTTCGTTACAGGGAACTTGCGTCCCGACTTGTCGGGATACAGCGGCATTCCTTGTGCCTTGCATCTCCGGCATGCTCGACAATCGCTTAATTCAGGTCATAGGGTCATAATGTTTGCTATTGGTCTGTTAGTGACTTGACAACTGATGACTACCAAAGAAATAATTAATATCGCGACGAAATACTTCTTAATTAATAAGGTTAATGAGCGATTATACAAAAAATAATTAACATTTATGTGGTTTTTTGTGAGATT
>JANQFD010000049.1 GCA_028278005.1 Chlorobium sp.
TCCGGTGGGTGTTGTGACTGCATTGGCTGGAGGGCCTTTCTTTTTGATGATTTTACAGCGCAAAATGAAAAGTGCATGGATAGGGTAGAGGGAATCAGTAGGCAGTCGGCAGTTCACGGAAAGCAAGATCATATGGAACAAGCGGCGTGGACATTTGAAAGGGTTACATCGGGTTACAAGGAGCGCAAGGTGCTCGAGGACCTGAGCTTCAAGGTGGAAGAGGGGGAGTTTGTTTCATTGATCGGCCCGAACGGCTGCGGTAAAAGTACACTGATCAAGACCGCAGCAGCTCTGATAAAGCCGGTTGCTGGTAAGGTACTGCTGTTTGGAAACGATATTCAAGCGATGCGTCCGGTGACTCGTGCCGGGTATATCGGAGTTGTTCCGCAGAAAGTCGAATCCCCGATGGCTTTTACCGTCGGTCAGATTGTCCTGAATGGTCGAACTGCCGCTGCAGGTTTATTCAGGGGTATCGGTGAAGATGATTATGTGGTCATCGAGCGATCAATGATCTACACCAATGTGCTGCATCTGAAAGATCGCTATTTCATGGAACTGAGCGGTGGAGAGCAGCAGCGGGTCATTCTTGCTATGGTGCTGGCACAGGAACCCAGAATACTGATGCTTGACGAGTCTATTGCTCACCTCGATATCAATCACCGCTACGAGGTGCTGCGCATTTTAAAGAGAATCAACCGTGAAAACAGAATGACGGTTTTTCTTGTCAGCCATGACCTTGCGCTGTCGGCAGAGATTGCCGACCGGCTCATTCTTATGAGCGAGGGGCGTATTGCGTCGGAAGGCAGGCCTGAACAGGTTCTTGTTCCCGAGACTCTTGACCGGGTATATGATTGTGAGCTGCAGGTTAAACAGGACCCGGTTACCGGTTCGATACATGTGTCAGGCATGCTCGAAGATTATAACGGTGTCAAAAAAAAGCATCGTACGGTTCATATCATTGCCGGAGGGGGAACAGGTATAGAACTGTTCAGGCGCTTTTCCCTGCAGGGGTTCGGTATAACAAGCGGCGTTCTGAATGCAATGGATTCGGATGCAGAGGCAGCACGTGCTCTCGGTGTCGATGCAGTACTTGAGAAGCCTTTTTCGGCCATCGGAGAGGATGCATTCCGGAAGGCGGCTCAAAAAGCGGCCCAAGCAGATATTCTTGTTATAAGTGATGTGCCTTTCGGGCCGGGTAACCTTATCAATCTCAGGCTTGCAAATGATGCGCTCAAGTCAGGCAAAGAGGTCTGGATGGCAGAAGGCATTGCCGGTCGTGATTACACACAGGGGAGGCAGGCCGCTGCAGTTGTGGAGCAGCTTCTTTCCAAAGGTGCCAGGACTTGGGCAAACCTGCATGAGCTGATGAAGGAATTAAGGGGGGATCACTAAAGTCAAAAGTAAAAAGTCAAAAAGAAAGCAAGGACCGGGTAAAAAAGCGGAATGTAAAACAGGAGAAAAGAATGAAAATATATACCAGAACGGGGGACGAGGGAACGACGGGTTTGTTTGGTGGAACCAGGGTAGATAAAGACGATATCAGGGTCGAATGCTACGGCACATTCGACGAGGTGAATGCTTCAATCGGTCTGTTGCGGTCGAAATTGCTTGTGAAGCATCCATGGCAGGATAGACTTAAGCGGATGCAGGTAGCCTTTATGAACTTGATGTCCCACCTCGCAACGCCTTCGGGAGAATTAAAGCCGAACAATGCAGAACTCCCTCTTGAAGAGGCCGATTGGTGTGAACGATGGATCGATGAGCTGGAAGAGCAAGCCGGTCCTTCAGATTGTTTTTTACTTCCGGGGGGAACCGAAATTGCCGCCCTCTGTCATGTGATTCGCACGCAAATTCGCCGTGGTGAAAGATTGCTTGTTCGTTTGATGAAAGAAGATGGGGTGCATCCTTCGATACCTGCCTATATCAACCGGTTATCCGACCTGTTTTTTGCTCTGGCGAGGGCAGAAATGGCAGAAGCCGGGGTTGAGGAGGAACGTTGGCACTCTTTTGTTTACAAGACGAAGAAATCTTAGCATTGAAATCATGCTCAAGCCCGCTTTTATGCTGGCTGCTCCTTCCAGCAACTCAGGGAAAACAACCTTGACACTCGCTCTGTTGCGCATAATGGCCAGGAAAGGCTATTGTGTTCAGTCCTACAAGTGTGGTCCGGATTATATCGATACAATTTTGCACTCTATCGCATCGGATGTTCGAGGTAAGGGATGTCGCGGAATAAATCTCGATTCATTCATGTCCAGTAGACAGCATGTAAGGAAACTGTTTCTGAAACATTCCGTTGTCAAAGATGCGGCCGTGGTTGAAGGAGTGATGGGTTTGTTTGACGGTGCGGTGAAGTCCGATGGCAGCAGCGCACAGATTGCAAAGCTGCTCGACATCCCGGTTGTGTTTGTAGTCGATGCCGGTGCTTGTGCCTATTCGGTTGCCCCGCTGCTATACGGATTCAAACACTTCGACCCCGGTGTATGTCTTGCCGGGGTTATCTTTAACCGTGTTAATTCGCAGTCTCACTACGAATTTCTCAAGAATGCATGCCACGATGTCGGAGTGGAACCATTGGGTTATATTCCTTACAAGAGTGATATACATGTTTCGGAGCGCTACCTTGGATTGAACATTGCTGTTGATGGGTGCCAGGAGGAGGCCATAGAGGCTATGGCCGACCATGTTCTGGCAACAGTTGATATAGAGCGTCTGCTTGCAATTACGCTTAAGGATTATTCTGAAATCGGTTACAGACAAGAGGTTGCTGAACAAGGGAACGCAGTTATTGCTGTTGCGAAAGATGAGGCATTCAACTTTGCATATGCGGAGAACCTCGATGTTCTCGCTGAGTGTGGCCGTCTTGAATATTTCAGCCCGCTTCGGGACAAGAAATTGCCTGACGCGGATATGCTTTATCTTTCCGGCGGTTATCCGGAGCTCTTTGCTGAAAAGCTGGAGCAAAACACGGCAATGCGTGATGCCGTAAGGAGATATTGCGAAAAAGGAGGGGTAACCTATGCCGAGTGCGGCGGTATGATGTATCTCGGAAACGCTATGAAGGATCGCAACGGTGTTCTGTACAAGATGTGCGGAGTGCTCGACATGGAAACCTCTATGGAGACAGCTAAACTTCATCTGGGATATCGTAAGGTCAGGCTGGATGAAGCAAGCTGCGATCAGGAGATCCGCGGCCACGAATTCCACTACTCCTGCATCACCGAGAAAGGTGATTTGCCAAATGTCGCCACGATCACAAATGCCCGGAACCAAAAGGTTGAAACAGCCATGTATCGTTACAAAAACACCTTTGCTTCATATGTTCATCTTTACTGGGGAGAGCGAAAAGATTTTCCCAAGTATCTTTTGAAGACTGCTAAGAAGCAATGAGTATTGTTTTTGTTGATATTTGTTAAAGCGGTTATTACTTGACTATTGCTTCGTTTCGGGTGTGCTGGGTATTTTATATGAGTGCATCTGAACAGGCGAAGGGGGAGATTGCGGAACGGTTTTTTATGATTCTTCCGGAAGAACACAAACGGTGGCTGCTATGGAAAAGAGCGGGCTTATCAGGTTTTTCGAGTTCGTATCCGATGTTTTTCATCCGATAACGAATGCAGGAGTCGCTTTTTTTCTTTTGACGGTTTTTGGTGGTGATAACAACATCGCCATGAATATGGTCTATTTTTTTGCCGCCCTAGTGTTTTCGATGATAATCCCTTTTCTTTACATCTTTTACTTAAAAAAGAAAGGATATCTGCAAACGGTTGATATAACGGAAAGGATGCAGCGGTTGAACCCCTTCGCTTTCAGCATACTTAGTTATTTTGCAGGCTTTCTGGTATTACTGCTTTCAGGAGCACCTGTTTATGTTCAGGGACTCATGTTTTGCTATGGTTCGAATACCTTGCTTGTCATGCTTGTTACCAGATGGTGGAAAGTCAGCGTTCATACTACCGGTATTGCAGGGCCTCTGGTTGCTTTGAGCTTTGCGTTCGGCCAGATTGTTTTCCCTTTTTATCTTTTGGTCGTGATTGTTGGGGCGGCAAGGATTTACCTGAAAAGGCATACGGTTATGCAGGTTCTTGCTGGCGGAGTAATGGGTTTGTTGTTGACATATCTTCAGTTTGAAATCTTTTTTTCCTGATCCGGATCAATCTCACTACTTTTTTGTATTTCTATTCAGTTAAAGAATTCCACTTAAAAAGGATTTATGGAAATCAAAGAGTTTGACGCTTTTGTGGTAACGGAAAACGACGGGGCGTTCACCGGAGAGATAAGAAAAAGAACGATTGATAGTCTGCCGGATCATGATTTGCTCGTAAGGGTTCATTACTCGTCATTGAACTACAAGG
>JANQFD010000103.1 GCA_028278005.1 Chlorobium sp.
ACCGGCACCAACCTGATAGGCAAGCACAATATCGTCTTCACTGAATTCGTCAATGTCATCCTCGTATTCAACATTCGCTGCACCGACACCCGCACTAAGGATGGGAACAATGGAACTGTCACCGATTTCGCAATAGTAATAACCGTTTGCGAGCAGGGACAGGATGGAAAGATCGCCGCCAGCGCCAACCCCGCCAGGCTCAAAGGTATCGAAATCGTTTTTCTGGTATCCGATCTCCCCTTCAAGCCGAACGCACCCGAAATCAAGACCGTGGGCGTAGGCATATGCCTCACCGTCATCGTAATCGAGATCACCGCTTTTGGAGCCTTTGAGGCTTGAATCATTTAAATAGGCAAGACCTACCGTAAGTCCTGCGTACGGGGAACCGGCAAGGACAGGTAAAGAAAAGAAAAGAACTGAAGCAAAACATGCAAATCCCAACAAATGCCTGCTTATCATGCATCCTCCTGAGTAATTACATAGACAAACCCGTCACGATAACAAACCGCAACGAACCTGTATACTTGTTACTCTCCGTTCATAGTGCAACCGTATACACAACGATCTATTGTATGAAAGTACAACGTTTTTTTGTTTTATCCATGGACCTGAACAAAACATTCATTTGCGCTCCATCATGCCGATAAGGCCTCGCACCCCAAGATGATAGCTGTCAGCCCCGAATCCGCTGATAATCCCGCTGCACACCTCGGAAATCACTGATTTACGTCGAAACTCTTCCCGGGCGTAAATATTGGACAGATGAACCTCGATGACCGGTATGCTGACCGCACTTATTGCGTCTCTCAAGGCGATGGAATAGTGTGTGAGCGCCCCTGCATTAAGCACCACCCCGCTAAACCCTCCCTGATCTTCACAATGGAACAGCTTTTCAAGAAGCTCCCCCTCTTCTTCAGACTGAAAAAAGTCAAAAGCAACCCCCGGAAAGGAGGCCGAAAGCTCGCGGTTAATATCATCGAGCCCGAGGGTGCCGTAGATTTCAGGCTCCCTTTTGCCAAGTCTTGACAGATTGGGCCCATTCATCACAAGTATTGAAATCGTTTCCATTGGCAATTAAATCCTGAGTCTACTCGTCACGTGCCACCCCGAGAAACCGGAGAAGCATGAGAAACAGGTTGATAAAATTAAGATACAGCGATAATGCACCCATTACGGATACTTTTGTTTCGGATTCACCGTCGCTTACCATGGCTGCCATCGCTTTTATACGCTGGGCGTCATATGCCGTCAAACCGGTAAACAGTAAAACCCCCACTGCGCTTATCACGAGTTCAAGCATCGAATTTTTCATAAACATGTTTACCAGAGAAGCAAGAATGATACCGATGAGCGCCATGAAAGCAATGCTGCCAAATTTCGTGAGATCTCGTTTTGTGGTGTGACCGAAAACACTCATTGCGGCAAATGTCCCTGAGGTAATAAAAAAGGTGCTTGCAATTGAGGTATAGGTGTACACCATAAAAACGACTGATAAGGTCAAACCGGTTAACGCCGAATAAAGAATAAACAGCCCGGTTGCCGCCGATCCGGATAAACGATGTATAGCTGCACTCAGCCCGATCACTATCCCGAGTTGCGCTATTATGAGACCTATCGTTATCAAGCCGTTGGAAAATATGAGGTTCCTGAGTATTTCGCTTTCCGCTACATAGTAGCCTACAGTTGCAGTCAAAGCCAAACCAAGGGTCATCCATGTATACACCTGATTGATCACTCTGGTCTGTACGTCGACGGAAGCCCTGGATGCCGTGACAGTTCCGGCTGACTGCACCATCTGGTTGTGTGGTATCATATGTAATTGTTCTTTGTTCGCAAGAGATAAATTGTTTTACAGGCCCCTGGCATTTCGCCCCCAATCCCTCAATATTCTATTCTCTGTTTCCTCACAAAATATACTGACTCAAGTCGCGGTCCTTGATGATTTTGTCAAGTTTGTCGACAACCATAGGTTTGTCGATGAGGATTTTTTCATCGCTGCACTTTTCCGGAATGGCAAACATCATCTCTTCGAGCAGATTGGTCATGATCGTATGCAGTCTTCTCGCTCCTATATTCTCAACCGACTCATTGACCTGCGCAGCTACGGAAGCAAGCTCGGCAATCGCATCATCTGTAAAATCCAGCTCAACTCCTTCGGTTTGCAGGAGGGCCTTGTACTGCTTGATCAAAGCATTTTTCGGCTGAGTGAGGATTTTGTAGAAATCTTCCTCGGTAAGGTTGTTAAGCTCTACCCTGATAGGAAAACGTCCCTGCAACTCGGGAATAAGATCGGATGGTTTGGCGACATGAAAAGCACCCGAGGCAATGAAAAGAACATGATCGGTTTTCACCATTCCGTGCTTTGTAGCCACGTTTGAACCTTCAACAATAGGCAGAAGATCGCGCTGGACCCCTTCGCGGCTGACATCGGGACCCTTGCCGCCCCCGCCTGTTGTCGGCGCGGCGATTTTATCGATTTCATCGACAAAAACAATGCCCGACTCCTCAACTTTCTGCACGGCCTCCTTGACCACGGCATCCATATCGATAAGCTTCTGAACCTCTTCCTGCTCAAGAATCTTTCTTGCTTCTGAAATAGTAACCCGTCTTTTCTTGCGTTTTTTCGGCAGTCCGCTCATCAGGTCCTGCATGATGCCTCCGAGTTCCTCCATCTGTCCGAGCGGGCCGAAAATCTGCATCATGCCCCCCTGGGAATCACCGCTTATCTCCATTTCTATCTGCCGATCCTCCATTCTTCCTGAACGAAGCCTTTCCAGCATTTTTTCCCTGCTCTTTCGATTTACCGCCTCTTCGATATCGGTATCCTGCTTAGCCTTTCCAATCGCGCTCTCGACCTGTTCATCTTCATGCTCATAAGGGGATGACGGTACCGTAGGCAAAAGGATATCAAGCAGCCGTTCTTCGGCAAGTGCAGCTGCTTTTTCCTTCACCTCCTGTGATTTTTCATTTCTGACCATGTTTACCGCCTGGTCGGTAAGGTCCCGTATCATTGATTCAACATCCCGCCCAACATAGCCGACTTCGGTAAACTTGGATGCTTCAACTTTAACGAAGGGCGCTTTTGCCAGTTTTGCAAGTCTGCGGGCTATCTCGGTTTTGCCTACACCTGTAGGCCCTATCATTATGATATTGTTAGGCATGATCTCGTCACGCAGATCATCACTCACGTTCTGCCGCCTCAGACGGTTTCTGAGTGCAATGGCAACCGCTTTTTTGGCCTCGTGTTGACCTATGATATATTTGTCAAGGCGGGCAACAATCTCACTCGGGGTAAGAAATTCGCTACTTATCAGGGTTTTCACTGCAGCTTTTTGTTCATATGGTTCACTTGTATTTTCGACTTTCTGATCTTTCATTTCCGATAGTTAAATGTGTTTGTAGTACAATATCCCAGCCTGTTTCCCCTCACATCCCTGCATCACCGTTCAGACCTGCTCGAGTATGATCTGATCATTGGTATAAATACAGATGTCGGCTGCAACTTTAAGACTCTCCCTTACAATCTCCGCTGCATCGAGAGCAGTATGCCTGATCAGGGAGCGGGCAGATGCAAGCGCGTACATGCTTCCGCTTCCTATGGCAACGATGCCGTCCTCCGGTTCGATAACGTCACCTGTACCTGATATTATAAGCGCTTTTTCAGGGCTGACAACAGCAAGCATCGCTTCAAGCCGTCGAAGGTATTTATCGGTGCGCCAGTCCCTCGCCAGTTCGACCGCCGCTCTGTCAAGTTGACCGCCATAAGCCTGCAGCTTTTCCTCGAAACGGTCCAGAAGCGTCACCGCATCCGCGGTTGCACCTGCGAAACCGGTGATAAGACCGGCCTGGCGTAATCGCCGTATTTTCTTTGTACTGTGCTTTATTACCGTATTGCCGAGCGTCATCTGGCCATCACTGCCCAAGGCTGCTTTCCCATCTCTGATAACCCCGAGGACAGTTGTAGCTCTCAGCTTCGGCATTCCATTTTTTTTCATCACTACCCCTCTTCCAAACTTGTGCCCGGACCTCCTGCTTATAAAGGGCCCGGGGCGCATTAAAATATTTTTTTTCTTAACCTTGCTACTGGAATTTGCATTTGCTCCCGGTATTTTGCAACCGTACGCCTGGCAATCTTCACCCCTTTTTCCTCAAGCATTCCCGCCAGTTTATCATCATTCAGAGGTTTTGTATTGTTTTCTGCCTCGATCAGTTCCCGGATATACTGTTTGATGATCTTCGTTGAAAGTTCTTCACCTTCTTCAGTGGGAAGGCTTCCGCTGAAAAAGTATTTCAGTTCATAGGTGCCGAACCGTGTCTGCACATATTTCCCGTTCACTGCGCGACTGATCGTCGAAAGATCAAAACCTGTTTTTTCGGCCACATCCTTCATGACAAGCGGTACAAGCTTCTCGGGACCGGCCACGAAAAAGTCATACTGAAAATGCATGAGAGCCTCGATCACCTTTATGAGAGTATTACGGCGCATGGCAATTGCGCTTGTAAACTCTTTCGCCCGGTTCAGCTTCTGCCGCATGAATTTCCTGTCCTCCGCCGGTACCAGCTTTTTTTTCATGGTATCATCGTATGCCCCGGTTACCTGTACCGACATGTTGCTCCTGTCGTTCAGTACCGCTGTAAGACGCCCTTTCTCATATGTCACCAAAAAATCAGGAACAATGTACGCATCGGAATCACCGCCTCCGGCGAACGGATGAGGATCGAGCGTTGTAATAACGTCGATTGCGGATTCGAGCTCTTGCGGCTCTATCTGCATGCGCTTCAGAATACGCTCATATCGGTTGTTCAGGAAATCATCGTAGTGGGTTGCAAGAATTCTCGAAGCAAGCGCAAACCGGGACGACTTGTTTTTGTGCATCTTGACTTCGAGCTGCACCAGCAATCTTTCCTGAAGATTACCGACAGCGATTCCCGGAGGATCCAGATAATGTATTTTTTTCTGAACCTCTTTTACTTCCTTTTCATCGACATCGATGTCATTTCTTTCAAGCCCCTCCACAACTACAGAAAGATCGTCGCTCAGGTAACCGTCATCATCCAGATTACCGAGAATCTCAGAGGCAATGAGCAGCTGTCTTGTACCAACATCATGCTGCAGTGAAAGATCTTTCAGCAATTTTTCCTCGCAGGAATCATGCTGAACGGCCTGGATAAAACTTTCCTTCGGGCGATTATCTATGGTGAACTGCATGACACCATCGGCATCATCCTTTTTTCCCTTTTCGGCTGCATCTACTCCGGTTTTGTCCGCCTCAAAACGCTCAACCGAACCAAACATATCGTCCTCATTCCCGTCATCGATTTCGCCGCCTGAATCATCAACAGATTCCTTTTTTTCCTCAACAAGCTCAAGCATCGGATTATCCTGCAGTTCATCGTAGATCCGCTGTTCAAGATGCAGTAACGGCAGTTGCAGCAACTGGCTGGTTAGTATCTGCTGGAATGACAGCTGGGTACGCTGGCTTTGTTGAAGCTTAATGTCCGGCATAATATTTGGAGGAATTCGCTAACAATTCTTTCAAGCGACCATACCAGTCCACCCCATATCGCTCAATGAGAGCCCCGCTCACGTAATCCACAAGAGGCATCTGTTTTTCAAACCCGTTTTTTCTTGCTTGACGACACATCGCGTGCTGTTCATAAACAAGATAATCCATCCCGAACTTTTTTTTAATCCTGATGGGAAACAACCTGCATGACATGGGTTTTTGCACCGATTTCTTTTTATCGGTCATACCTGCCTCTATTGCACAAAGCGTCAGCCCTGCATTATTGCGAAAGGCAAACACGCATTCCCGGCCGTCGATGGTCCGGGTGAATATCTCCCCGCCGTATACTTCAAGGCAACCGTTGCGTCTGATATACCTGAGATTTTTTTCGGACAGGTAGCGGGCAGCCTGGCTTGCAGCTTCCAGGATGCCTTCCGCTTCATTCTCTGCAACCGGCGCGCCAAGCTCTCCTTCCACGCAGCACACACCTTTGCACAGAGCAAGGTCACAACGGAACAATGCTCCTGGAATCCCGTCATCAATGAGAACATCCTGAACAGCTATCATCCGATGAACATCCTGACATCATAAAAAGACGTAATGTAGAAACATTGCCAGTGCAATCAAAACCACGGTTCACTCCCCTAACATGATGAACAATTTCGTCTGTTTTCATATATCTTCCCTATCTTCTCTACATGCAGCAACCAAAACAGTCACAACAAAACAATATGATCATTATTGACGGTAAACAGGTCTCATCCGACCTCAGAAAGGAACTCAAAGCAGCTGTTGAAGCCTGTATGCAAAAAACAAAATCCGTACCCGGTTTGGCCGTAATCATTGTTGGCCAGGATCCCGCATCGCAGGTTTATGTAAGAAACAAGGCTAAAAACTGCAAAGAAACCGGAATGAACTCCACGGTTATTGAGCTGCCCGAAGAAACGTCCCAGTCGGAGCTCCTTGCAAAATTGGAAAAGCTGAACAATGACCCCGATGTCCACGGGATACTTGTTCAGCAGCCCCTCCCCCGGCATATCGATGAATATGCCGTTACGATGGCCATATCTCCATCCAAGGATGTCGACGGCTTCCATCCTGAAAACGTCGGACAGATGGTTCTCGGCAACCTGGACAGGTGCTTTATCAGTTGTACCCCGTATGGTATTCTTGAACTTCTTTCAAGGTATTCCATTGACACGAAAGGAAAACATTGCGTGGTTGTGGGCCGAAGCAATATTGTAGGCAAACCCATGGCCAACCTGATGCTGCAGAAGCTCAAGTCAACAAACTGCACCGTAACGGTCTGTCATTCTGCAACCCGGAACATGCCCGAACTCACCAGACAGGCTGATATACTTATAGCCGCGATCGGCCAGGCAAACTTCATCACGAAAGATATGGTAAAACCCGGTGCTGTCGTTATCGATGTCGGCATCAACCGTGTTGAGGATTCTTCAAGAAAATCCGGATACCGGCTTGCCGGTGACGTAGACTATGAACATGTTTCCGAAGTAGCATCGGCAATCACTCCTGTACCCGGAGGTGTAGGCCCCATGACTATCGCGATGCTGCTGAAAAACACGCTCCAGTCCTTTATGCGGGCACACTCCATCCAGGCGCTTTAGCACCATGGCAAAGTCAGCCTCCCGTTATGTCTGCAGCACCTGTGGCGCCGTATCGCTTAA
>JANQFD010000133.1 GCA_028278005.1 Chlorobium sp.
TGCGGGAGACAGTGATGTAGACATGCAGACGGCGGTAGCTGCCGGCATGTATCCGCTGGGAGTGCTCTGGGGGTTCAGGACAAAAAAGGAGTTACTGCAAAACGGCGCGAAAACGCTGGTTGAAAAACCACAGGAGATAATCGATTTGCTGTCAAAGAGTATTCAGTGAAGCAGCAAAGAGAACAAATCTCATAAGTCCTAGAGGACCTATAAAAGAAATAACAGAGCAACAATTGACTCAACAGATCAACCCTTGAGGTCCCCTAAAAGCTCAGGCTAAAATGCACAAGCTCGACCGGCCTCTCATTCAAGGTTTCCAATCCGCCCCTTTTTCGCTCGTCCTCTTCCTCGTTGATCATTTTTCCTATCGCCATCCCTACTGCCGTGCCAATCGCTGCGCCTATTATGGTGTCGGAAAGCCAGTGTTTATCTTCATACATGCGATCCAGCACGGTAATGCCTGACAGGGCAAAGAGCCCCGCTGTTGCCCAGGGCCGGTCAATTCTCCTGCTCAACACAGATGATAGAGCGAACGACGTGGTTGCATGCCCTGAGGGAAAAGACCATTTGCTGCGTTCGGTTTCAAACCAGCCGAAACGTCTGTTCCCCTCAAAACGGTAGGGTCTCGACCGACCGGCAACCGCTTTTACAAGACCGGTTATCAGCAATGAAAACGTGTGCGCTTCCAGAACCGCTCTCCCGGTATAACGAATCCAGTCATCCTCTGCTGCGATACCGGCTACATAGAGAGCCGAACCAAGATAGTAGCCTGTGGACAGTTTTCCATAGTAGTCGCCGACAGAAACCAGGCCATCGGTAAAGTTTGAACGGTTGTCAAGCATATAGTCCCGAACGGGCTCATCAAGCCAAAATGCGGCTGCGGCTGCAGAACCTGTAACAGCAGCTATCGTTATCCAGTCACTCCCGTCAAAATGCGCAGGAGAAGCAAAAACAACTCTGAGATCCCGAAAGAAACCGGCGGAATCGTCCTCGAGTGTATCGGCTGTTGATCGGTTCCCTGCAAAGACCTGCCCGGTTTCAGGATCGTGCTGGAGCAGCATGAAAATCATCGTCAGTGCCGTAAAAACCCTGATGGTAAATAACGATGTAGTCATCGATAACCTTGGCCTTTATGGGCATCCCTATTTATTCCGCGATTCAACTGCTTCGTTGAGCGGTGCTCGAAATCCTCATGTCCCGACAAGTCGGGACACTCCGGTTTTGAAGTTTATCCCGATTCTATCGGGACTCCGTTCGCCTTGCTCTTGAACCGCTCATGACAATGAATAGAGATACCCTGTAAAAATTACCGTTTGATTATATATAAATGCTGTCCATACATTATAATAATAAGCAAAGACGACCTTTTAAAGGTGTTACCATCAACAGAGTGCCATGACTGCGAACAGCACAATGCTTGAAAAAGCATCGGCGTATATCTCTCAACGCTTCCTTGACACAGGCATAAAGGAAGGTGAGCTATATCATGATATAAAGCACACCCGTGAGACTGTCGAAGCCGGAAAAATGATTGCCGAGGGAATGGGGCTGCCGGACAAATCCGTTACCGTTGTGATGCTTGCCTGCTGGTTTCACGATATCAGCTATCATGAATCGGCGGATGATCATGAACATAAAAGCGCAGAAGCCGCAGAAGCGTTTCTCAGTGAACAGGGCGTCGATAGTGAAACCATACAACTCGTTAAAAACTGCATTCTCGCGACCAGAATCCCGCAATCACCCCGAAACCAGCTCGAACAGATTGTCTGTGATGCTGATCTTGCTCATCTGGGATCGAAAGACTATTGGGAGAAAAACCGGCTGCTTCGGGCCGAATTTGAAAAGAACCGAGGCGCTCCATTTACAAACTCCGAATGGTGGCAACTCAATATAGGCTTCTTTGCCGGTCACAGTTATTTCACACCTTTCGCCCGCAGTAGATTCGAAGAAGGGAAAAAGGAAAATCTCTCCAGGCTACAGACCGAACTCACGGAAAAAAAACTCAGGCGGCAAAAGAAAAAAGAAGCCAGAGACAGGTCAAAGACAGATAAAAATACCGGAAACAATCGCGGTGTAGAACGGAACATGGAGGTGTATTACAGAACTTCTTCCCGTAACCATGTGAGTTTCAGTGCGATTGTCGATCAGAAAGCGAACATCATGATCCAGACAAACTCTCTGATCTTTTCCATCATTATCTCACTGCTCGTCAGGAAACTCGATCAGCTCCCGGACCTTATCATACCTACCTTCCTCATGCTTTTCACCTGCGTCGCCACCATTATCACCTCTGTCCTTGCCACCCGTCCGAAAGTCACCAAACATGAGACAACGATGGATGACATAAAAAACAGAAAAGCAAACCTCCTGTATTTCGGATCGTTTGTCAACCTCGACCTCGATCAGTATGAATGGGGAGTGCAGGAGATGCTTAAGGATAAACCCTATTATGTTGCAAACATGATACGAGACACCTATTATCTCGGCAAGGTGCTCGACAAGAAATACAAATACCTGAAACTCTCGTATGATATATTCATGGTAGGCCTGATCCTTTCCATAAGCCTTTACGCCTACGCTTTCACCTACTGAAGAGCCCCTCTATCGCACCTCACTGATAGTATAGAGCGAAATTTTCGATACACGGCCTCTCAATGCAATTGTCCCCTTGAATCTTGTCCTGAAATTTTTCAGCAGCCTGACCGGAAAGAGAAAAAGCAGTTCCTCCGACAAAAGAATTTTCTCACCAAGCTGATCGCACTTTCCCTGGATTCGTGCAGCCGTATTGACCGTATCCCCGTGAAAAACAATCTCCCGTTTTTCTCCACCGACCTCTCCTGCAGTAACCTCTCCCACATGCAGCCCTGCTTTGAATTGGGGAACATACTGGTACTGCTCTTCGTATCTTCCTGCAGATTTCTCGATGCGTTTGAGAATGTCAAAAAAACAACGAATACAGTTCATCTGTCTCGTCCCATCCTGAACATTCCAGGTCACGACGACGCTGTCACCGACATACTGGTATACCTCACCGTCGTAGACGGTTATCAGATCAGCTATATCGTTAAAGACATCGTTAAGCAGGTTATGATACCGTTCATGCCCCATGCTCTCGGCAAGAGCGGTCGAACTGTATAAATCAAGAAACATGAACACACGCTCCTCCTCGTGAGCAACATGATATCTCCCCAAAACAGCATTCCAGAAATTTTTCTCTCCGACCCGCTGGATAGCAAGCCGGAAAGAGTTGATCACTATGCCGACAACCGCCAGGTAAAGCATCAGGATAAAAAACTCGCCTGAAAAAAACGTTTTGAGACGGCTTTCAAAAGAAAAGCTGCCTGAATCGAGCAACAAGAGGCTTTCTTCCAAAGTCACAAAAAGCAGCAGAACCGTGAGAGACAGGATCATATAGGACACCGTTCCCACGAAAAGCGTCAGGAGAAAGTTGAGGCTCCTGATTATCTTCCAGAAAAAAAACACATCCGCAACAGCCACCACGGTACCGACAACAAGCCCGATAACCGTAAAGCGGATAAAGATAAATACGTTATTGGGGTAGTAGAATTCTTCATATACATGGCCAAGCACCGTAAAGAAAGCAAGGTAGATGTAAAATGCCACCAAGAAACCGAAAATTATCCGCATTGTGCTTTTCAGATTTCTCACTATGTCGGGAGCAAGACGCATAAGACGATCCGGGAAAAAAACTTCCCCCGTGAGGTGATCTCAGGGGGGAAAATCAAGTTTAGGATGACTCTGAATATGAAAACCGTCACAAGAAGCCCCTCTCAGAAACTGAACCCCGATCTCACATAGATACCGATATCGTCAGTCAGCCTTGCGCTGTCAACGCCCCTTCCAACGGCAATACTCATGGTATAACGTGGTTCGACAAATCCGAACCAGAGTCCTCCGCCGTATCCTGTATGCCACCTGTCGGAGTCTTCACCGTCATAGAACACTCTGCCGGTCTCGACGAAGGCAAGCGGCCCGAACATCACGGGGACCAGAAATTTGAAAGTTCCCAGGTATATCCTCAGCTCCGAATTTGCGTACAAAGACGCATCGCCGGCGAAACGCTGTTTGTCATAACCGCGAATCGATTTCGAACCGCCAAGGTACGCTGCCTCATAAAACGGAAAATCTCCCCATATCTTCTCACCGCCCGCCCGTAATGCAAGCCTCGAGAACTCCATGGATGACAGAGGGAGATACGCTGTCGCTTCAGCCTTTATTTTCCCGAAAGCGCTCCCGTTACCAACAAACTCCGGATAATACGATCCCTCGACATCAAGCACTGTTCCTTTCAAAGCCGTCGTAGTGCAGGTGTTTCTCTTCCTTGCAAGGCGGCCAAGCTGTCCTCGTGGGGAAACCTGTACCTTATTCCCGCAGTTACGGCTATCGTAGCGAAAGCCGGCAACGAAGCCGCCTGTAAAGTCCTCATCAATGCCGTATGGATTCATCGCTTCAAGCCTGGAACCCTGTTCAACCTCGAGGTCAACGAAAGTCGCGTTGATACCGACCCTTAACTGAAAATCGGCGTTTGCCGGGAAAACAAGTCTCGGACGTACCCAGGTTAACTGCTGTTTGATTTCGAAATCATCCTCGTCGTAAAGAGATGCATCAAAACCGGATTCGTTACCGAAACCGTAAAAATTGATGATATCGAGCCCCGTCGTCCCAATTTCAAGCCTGAATTCCGCGCCATGAACCAAAGAACGGAAATCACCTGAATAGTCAAGCTTGTAACGCAGTCTGGAACCGGATTCGTAAGCCACCCCGCCTCCCAACTTCATAGTGTAGTTATAGGGGTCTTTTCGAAAGCCGTAATCCTCGAGAACGACTCCCCATCCGAGAAAGACACCGTACTCAGGAGCGTAATCGAACCTGAGATTTGCAATGGAGCCATCGAGTTCACTGCCGTAGTCTCTCGGTCTCAAACCTTTCCCGGCATCATTCCCGGTTTGGACCCCTCTATTGCTCCGGTCAATGATCGTGTGCTTTCCCCTGACAAACGAGGTGCTTTCACCCGCATCGTACAAGTAATTTCTCGGCTGTGACCCGTCCCGGACCTTGGCCCTCCCGCTTCTGTCAACCAGTTCATCTTCCCC
>JANQFD010000165.1 GCA_028278005.1 Chlorobium sp.
AATCAAGCGGATTATACCGACCCTCACTCCGGAATCTGTTGTTTCCGGGGCAGAACAGCGGAACCCCCAAACTGCCCATGCGAGCCGGAACTTATGGTCGCTTGAAGCTTTAATCAGCCCGTCCCTTATCGTTATATCGCCATACCCCCGGCAATAGTCCGGACCCTCGCAAACCTTGGCTCCTGCGAGATTTTCGAGGTGATCCATCCAGGCGAGCCATGAACTTTCAAGCGTCCACATTATGCCGCCGAATGTTTGATTTTGTAGGTAATCGCGAGAGTCTGCCCGGAAAGCATATCCTTTGTCCCCGTGAGGGCGCTTCCTCCCATGACTCCGCCCGAGTTTGCATTAAAGAACCCGACCTTTTTGATCGTCTGAGAGCCGTTTGCCGTCCACTCCTTGTAAAGTTTTGTCGTGTCGTTCGCCACAGTCGTCGTCTCCCTCGATACCGTCGCCGAGGCCCTTGCAAAACCGTTCGCTGATATCTCTCCTGTCAGAGCAGTATCCCCAGCAGCCGGAGTTGTGTCGTCTGCCGTTAGAGCGAGATATGTAAACGCATCCTGTGAATCGACTCCCCCGTAAAGACCGGCGGCGACTGCGAGTCCTGAATTGGTTAGCGTGTTTTTCGTGATCGTCTTGTCGAGAACCTTTCCGTCCTTATCCTTGATCTCGATAACGAGCTCGGTATCGAGCACAACCTTGTCTTTACTCATCTTTTTTCAGTTTCAGTTGTTAGATATTCCTGTCGGCAAAAACAATTCCCCGGCGCCTCTCGGCCCTTACAACGCGAGAATCCGCGACATCCTGTATAATGGTTTCGAGAACCTCGCTCCCTACCTGCACGATGACCTGCATCGGCCGGCCACCTCCTGAAAGCTCATTGCCGGGAATAATGGTCCCGTTCGAGCTCGGAACAAAAAGCTCAGGAACACCGCGTTCCCCGACGAAGTATGGCCGATCGGCAATGACCGGGCCGCCATCAGCCCTGCCCTCGATGCTGCGCAATCCGGCATCGTCAAAGGCCGAATAAATGTCAGCAACGACAGGGGCGATGTAATCGGCAACCTCTTTTGCCTGCAGGGCCAGGTCGGCCATCTCCCCTGGGGACATGGTGCCGGACATGGCGCCATACACAATCTCATTGAGAATCGGCTGCATCATCGGCATAAGCGATTCCTCTATTGCCTTGCTCAGCGCCATGTCACGAAGCCCCTCAAGCAGCTGATCCTCAATTTTGTCAGCAAAAATTCGTCCGGCTTCCGTTTCGTCCCCAGCCTCCTTGAAAACAGCGTCGAGCATCGTTGTAAGGTTATCCCCGGTAAGCCCGAAAACGGAACCCGACATTTCAGTCAGCATTTCATCCCGCAACAGCCTCGTGCCGCCCAGCACGTCGTAATAATCCTCGTACTTTTTCCTGATCGTGTCGAGTTCCCTCAAATGCTTCGGAGACGTAATCGCAGCAATCGTTTCATCGATCTCTTCGTTTACCAGGCGACGCTGCTCCCTTATTCTTCGCTCGCGTTCGAGGCGTTCTTCTTCGCGCCTGCGCTCTTCCTCATCATCGCCGCCGCCGAACAGTCCGGATACAAGTCCGACAACGCCGCCGACAGCAGCGCCGACCGGTCCGAGAGCAGCGCCTGCAAGCGCTCCCGAAGCAGCTGCAGATATTGTCGCACCAGTCGATCCGCCGATATTTGCACCGACGAAACCGACGACATTTAACGCTCCCTCAAGCTCAGAGCCCGATTTCGAAAAGGCCTGCACGGCCGCAGTTAAATAATTGAGTCCCTCGATCCCTGAATCCGTCAACCCGGAAAGAGCGGAGGCGATCCCTTCAACAGCCTGTACGATATCGTCAGACTCGTCTTGAACCTCGTCCGAGAAGTCGCCGAAGATGTCGGCGTTTTCCTCGATCATTTTCCCGATATCGGACATCAGGACAGCGTCTTGTGTTGCCTTGAACAATTCAAGAGCTTGTTCCGCCTCGATGACCCGTTCCTCGTACTCTGTCAGTGATATGATATCGGCGTTTCTCAGGATCGCCAGGTTATACAGGGTCTTCTGCCGCTTCTGATCGGCTTCATACAATCCTTCGATCGACTCGGTCTCTTTCTTGTTCCATTCGATTGTCTGCTGTAAAAGCTGATTCCATCTTTTACGAGCCGTCTCTTTCTCTTTTTGTGCTCTCGTTGTCGCAGCATTGTTGGAAGAACCGCCTCCTGTTTTTTTGCCTGTATACGGAGTCGCATAAGCGATCATCATATCCGCCTCATCCTCGCTTAACAGATAGGGCAATTCTCCGGGCCTCAGAGGACGGAATTCCGGATCCTCGCCCGGCGGAGTGTAGAGGTTTGATTTCATCCCGAGAACGTACTCGTTTTCTCGGGCCAGGTCGAACAACATGCCAGCAATAAATCCGGTCGAGCTTCCGATCGCAGCCCCTACCGGTCCGAACCGTGAGCCAATCGCAAGACCGAGAAGCGTTTCCCATCCTCCGGGTATATCGCTCGCCTTGTCTGTCACCCACTGAATCATCCCTCCAAGCGTTTCGAGTGCCGGAGTAAGCTCGTCCGCAATCTTCATCGCGCCCTTACCCGCTCCGACCGCCATACCGACAAGGCCGACCGCAAACTCCCCGATTTCGTCTTTATGGTCGACGATGTACTGTGTAAGCTCATCGACGGCAGGATTAAGCGAGTCGAGAGCCGCCTCAACCGCTCCGGAGTCAAGAATTGCTTCCGCGACATCTTCTTTCAGATCCCCGTATTTATTCGATAGCTGCTCAAGTCGACCGGAATACGTTTCCGCGGCGGATGACGCTTGCCCCTGGAAAATCTGAGCCACGAGCTTAACACCTTCCCCTGCCTGTAACTGCTCTTTTGACAGCGTCTTTAACTGCCCGACGCTTTCCCCGAGTTCGCCTGTTAGTCCGGAGTATGTCTTAGCGAGGTTTTTTGTCGCTGATTCGAGCGACATATTCGCCCCCGTCGCAAGATCGAGAGCCGCTGGGATCATCTCCCGAATCTGTCGCTCAGTCATCCCGATGGCCGCAAGGTATGCCTGTTGCTGAATAATGGCCTCATCCCCGTATGTCGTAGCCTGTTGCAGGGCCGAAGCTTGATCGAGAAGTGCCTGCGAGTGATAGCCGATCGAGATCGCGAGTTTGTGCTCGGCGTCCTGCTGTGTCTGCGCAAGTCTTATCGAATCTTGGAGGAAATCGTTCACCTTCCGGATACCCTGAACAGCAAAAGCCCCGACAGCGATACCGCCCAGGGCTTTCAAATTGCCACTCAGCACACCGACATTCTTGTCGACATTTTTGATCGATCTGGCGAACTGTTTTACCGCTTTATCAGCGGCATTCTCCGCGACGATCCTCATCTTGATGTCTTCAGCGGTGACGGCCATGCTGGTTTTTTCTTTCTTCCCGTTCTTCTTTTTCTATACGATAAAGGGCTATCCAATGCGCAAACTCGTCGTAACTGATTTCCTGCTTTGCGCGAGCCACCGACATACCGAGTTCACGTGCCAGTCCGAACCAGTTCCTTAGCCCTGGCTCGGATCTGAGTTTCCCTCCGCGTCCTCGTCACTGACACGCGCCTGCATTTTCGAAGCCAGTTCGGTCAGCGCCTGCTGATAAGGCAGCTTACGAAGCGCTTTTGCGTCCTCGTTCTTGAAAAGCCTCTTGCCATTCTGATCCAGAGCTTTGAGAACGATCAGACCGACGACGAAATAAACAGCAGGATCATCGTCGGCGAGCTGGCCCTTCACCAGCGCGGTCTCATGCGGTGTGGTCGGTTTGAAATACACGTCTCTCCGCCACTCCTTGACGTGATGAGAGTTAAGCGGCAAAGAGCCGGCCTTTTTTTTCAGTTCATCGATAAACGCCATCAGTTGCCTCCTTATGCTGAATAGGTTCCTTCGGTCGGAGCGCCATCGAATACCAGGCGGTACGTCCCGCGTTTGACATCGTCCTTGCCCTGACCGCCAAGATTCGGTATCTGGGTCACCCTTGCCGTACCGGTATACTCGGTGTTTCCTGCAGTCTGGCCTTCAGGGTAATAGTTCGCCGTCACGCTCGACTTCGCGGCATATGCGGCATTCAGAGCAGCCTGACCGTTCGTGTCGGCTTCGTCAATCTCGACCTCGAACTCTATCGCGTATTCACCCCGCGACCCGACACCGATCAGATTCGGGACATCTTCATTGAGCGCGTTTGACAGGATCGGTTCCCGATCCGGGGTGATATAGGTCGCGTCCACGACGTTCGCCACCTGGTTCGAGTCGATATAGACTTCGGCGGTATTAGTTGTTTGCCTTGCCATCGCTTCTTTTCTCCTTTGTTTGGGTTGCTGTTGGCTTTCCTTTCTTTTCCTTCCAGCCCTTTTTCAGAAGGCTTGGAGCTACCCATGAGAGGGTTTTCCGCTCGCCGTGTTTCGGATGCTCAAGCGTCACGTATTCTTCAGAGCGCTGTTTCTCCATCTCCATCCTCTGTCTTGTAGGTTGCTTCGTAAATCATTCTCAGGATTCCATGTTTCACCTTCGCCTCGCCGAAATACCTGCTCTCGGCTGTCGCATAGGAAAGATTTGTGACCAGGCCAGCGAAGAATCGCCTGTCGGCAAAATCGCCATAGAGCGCGGCCTCGACTTCCGCCTGGATACGGTCAACTGCATCATCGTATTCCGGTCCCGCGGCATAGGCGTCGATCACGATCTCCACGGCTTTTTCGGTCGTTTTCAGCGTGCCGCCGACCGCTTTTTCCCTGCCGCAATACACGCAGATTCCCGGCATCGTGCCCGCGGTCATCGGATGAACCCTCGACCGATAAGCCCGGTTGCCCGTCGTCGGGAGGCCAACGAGAATACCCGTGCCATCACGCTTCACCAGCCGGTCCCGGATCTGTGTCCTGACATGGGCCATTATGGCGCCTCCTCAAGCGAGAGTATCGTGACGCCCGTACCGTCCGGCCTGACGTTTGTGATAACGTACTCACCGGCGTGATCGCCGTCTTCGATCGTTAACGTATCCCCCTGGGCTGCTGTCACGACATCCTCGGTCCGGCAATGCGCCACCGGCTGGGAAGACGAGATATCGACCTCATCTCCCGACACCGCGTAGTAATCATCCTCGACGATCGCGCTGATCGTTTCCCCTTTGAAGGTCGCGAGCACCGCGAATCCATCGTCGGTGTCGAAAAACAGGCTGATGTCCTCATTAAAAGCCATTACCGTTCAGACACTTTTTCTTTGAGACCGGACTCCCGGTCTTTTACCTTCTGCCCCTTGCTTTCGACGACCGGCTCGGCTTTCTTCATGCCGATCAAGAGCTTCGCGTCATGCTCTTTTACCGTCACAGTGGACCCGGCTTTAGCAGGTTTACCGCCTGCAACGGTGTCTTTGAGAATCTTCACCTTCATGGTTTTCTGTTTTGGGCCGGGGACCTTGCCGAACAAGGCCCCGCCGTTCTTCGTGGTTAACATCGCTCTCCCTCCGTTATACCGGGTTCTCCGAAATGCAGAAGCTCTCCGGGTGACGCAGCGCGACATCGCAGTCCTGCAGGATGACGAGCCGCAGCGTGCCGTCCTGCGCCGAGCTGTAGGGATCGACGATCACGTCGAGACCCGACCAGAACCCGATCAGGAGATCCGCCCAGTTGCCGAGTATCATGCGCTTGACTGAGTCGTAGAGCGCATTCCTTGTGGAATATCTCGGGTACCCGATCAGACCTTTTTCGTCCCTCGAAATGATCCTGGTAGCGTCACCGCTCTCGATAGGGGTTTTTTTACATACGCCCACAAGAGTCGGATGCAGAATCCATGAAAGATCACCACCCTCAGCCAGCTCGTTGTCTTCGGTAATCGCCGTTTCCATATCGACCACGTTGTCGTAGGTCGGGGCATGTGCGCCACCGAGCGTCACGGTATTGACGCCTGTCTGGTTGATGACGCCGGTTGGTTGGTTGGCCAATCCCGTGCCGGACAGAGCGCCTCTATCGATGCCGATGGCCATGCCTTTGGCCATGTCCCGACGGA
Organism: Chlorobium sp.; assembly: GCA_028278005.1. GTDB lineage: Bacteria > Bacteroidota > Chlorobiia > Chlorobiales > Chlorobiaceae > Prosthecochloris. The sequence continues at coordinate 6,033 of JANQFD010000165.1, forward strand.
CCAGCATCTCGATATCGACCGATGACTGCAAGCGCATCTGTCGGCTGATCAGGACGTGCATGCCGTAGGTCTTGTCGGAGAGCGTCACCGCATCGTAGCTCGGAGTCTTTTCGGGTGTATCGCCCGATTCTCCAACCCAGCCGCCAACCATCTCGGCGTCGCGGCGGGGTATAGAGACGCTGCCATTGAGATCCCTGAGCACCGTCGCGCCGGCCTGAACGACCCTGGTCTGTGCATCGAGGAAATCGATGAAGCTGCCGCCAAGTACATTGGTCTGTTTGAACACGCCGCCGTCGCCGGCAACGGTCAACTCACGCCGGTGCCTGAACGGATTGAACGCGCCGCGGAGAACGTCGACCGGAACAAGTACGCCCTGCGGGGCTTTTTTCGATCTCGATGCCGCTGCATCCGAAACCTCGAGTTCGTAAGCAGCTTTCTCCCTCGCTTCCCTGCTGTTCGGATTGGCGAGCAGGTTGACCAGGTTCATAAACCGGAACCTGTTGACCTCCTTGTCCGACATGCCGATAGAGAGGTCGTCCGTGGCGTCGTCGATGGCCCGTTTCTCGGCTTCGTCTTGCGCTTTCTTGAGCTCCGGCATGTAGCGTTCCTTGAATTCATCAAATGACAGGTCTTCGGCAATGGCGTCTGACGCGATGCGCCTGCCTCCCGCAAAAATGTCGCTGTTCAGGTCGGCGACAAGACTGATCCTTGTGTGATCGCTTTCCATCTTGACTTCTACGGTCTGTGCCGGTGCGGGATTTTCGGTCCCTCGTTCTTCAGTTGTGTTGTTTGTCTCGGGTGGCATTTTCCTTTCCTCCTTCTCTTTATGGTTGTTTGACTGCTTACTGCGATAGACTATTGTTTCGAATTCCGCTTTCTCGCTGCGCTGCCTGAACCCGACCCCTTCATCGGCCGGGATGCTCACGCTTGAGACTTCGTAGGGGCGCCATTTCGTCACGTGGTACACGCCGGGCTTGTCGCGTTTCGGCGGCTCGGCTTCGACCACTTCCTCGATGAGATAACCGACACTGACGTTTTTACGAATACCGTCGTCGATATCAGCCTGCAGATCCTGCCCTTCCTGCGACCGGCTGAATTTCAGTCCGGTGACTTTGAGCACCCGGCGTTCTTCATCGAGAGTGACACCCTCAATCACACCTGCCTGGCGGCTCCAGCTATGGTCTTTGAGAAACGGGGCCCGGCCGGAGCCGATAAACGACAGGTCGACGTTTTCCTTGCCGTGCAAGAGCACTTCAGTACCGTAGACATACCGCTCCTGCTCTTCAACCCACATCCAGCGACCATCGACCGGGGCTTCGGACGAGAAATCGAATTCGTAGACCTTCGCTCCGTCCTCACCGGCAGCTCTGACAGTCATTTCCGCCTGGCGATAGTGTATTCCGGATTTCACCCGGACCTGTTCGTAGTTTTCAAGATTGATGTTCGTAGGCATGACCGTTCAGTTTGTGTTTCGGTTTACGTTCATCGAGGACTGACTCAAGCGCCTCGATTCTTCGCAGCAAGCTCAAAAGAGCGTCGCGGTCGCCGTTACCGGTCCCCGACTTTCCGCCGCCGAAGATGCCGCTCATATCGATACCGGCTTTCTCAGCGTATTCGCGTTCTTTCGCGAGCGAGTCGATCACCTCTTCGAACTCGACGCCCCGTTCCGAAGCGACTTCGGACAGGCTCTTGGCACGCAGACCAACCGTTTCCCGGTTGCCGATCGCTTCTTTCTGTGGATCGACCCATGCCCAGGACCGCGCTACCCAGCTCACCGCATCGAGGTACTCGCGGAACCGTGAGATTTCGAGGCGAAGCTGTCCCGACGTGATGCCCATGCGCAGCCAGTCTGGGAAGATCACCTCGTGGAACCAACCAACGAGCCACTGCTGTTTTTCCTGCCAGTTGTCCCGCACTTCGAGGATCCCGATCCGGGCAGAACTGTAGTTCACGTCGGAGAGGTCGTTGGCAAGGCTGTTGTAGTTGATGTTGCCGGCGGAAGCGATGCCGCGCAACAGTTTCGTCGAGAATGGATCGAACGCCGTCGTTGGGTGCGTCGGGTCGAACTGTTTGAAATCCCACCCTTCGGGAAGCGTCGCAAAGCTGCCAGCTTCGGAATCGAGATACTCGACTTCACCGGAATCGTCGTCGCTGCTGTTGGCACCTCCAGTACCATCGACATAGTCTCCTTCCGCTGCAGCGTTTTTGGTAAAGAATCCACCTTTCTCGGCAGCGATCCGTGCTTGTGTCACCTCGGCGTTCTCGTACCGGTCCAGCACATGCACCCGCTGCATTCCTGCCGCCATCCAGGGAAATCCTCGTTTCTGCTCTGCCTCGACGGGAAAATAGAGATGCTCGATGTACCGCGCCGGGACACGTTCGGCCCGTCCGCCGGCATAATCGCTCTGCATCCCGCGTTCGCTGATCCAGTACGCGGCAACCTGACCGTCTTCGTACTCGATGCCGTTGATGATCTCCGATCTCCCAGTGAGCTTCTTGTTGAGATCGGTCGAGACACGCATCGGGTCGATCAGTTCGAGCTGAAACCCGAAGTCGCCCGTACCGAACCACTTGCGAATGAACACCTCGCCGTCACGCACAACATTGAAGAGGATCACCCGTTCCATATCGGTTTTGGTCCACTGCGACCGCCGCATCGATACGCCTTTCTTGCCCCACCGTTTCCAGCCGTTCTCAATCTCGGCGTTCGTCCGTTTGTCGAACTCGGTGTCGGTAAGCTTCACTTTCGCGTCGAGTTTCACGCCCCGCGGGCCGACGATGTTCTGCACGTTCAGGGTGAGGTAGCGGAGGTAATAGCCGTTGTTCGAGGCGAGCCAGCGGGACCTGCCCCGCAGCGCCCGGAGGTTCCTCGTGATTACCTCGTCGCTCGACAGCGTGACCGATGGCCAATCCATCGACAACCGGTTCTGCGCCGCAGCGAGAAACTGCCGTTTCGCCGACGTGCCGTACAACAGGTTCCGTGACGGCAGTGCCGCTCCATGCCGCGCTTTTCCGCCTGATGCGAGCAGCTCGGCGATCCTGCCGTTCTGGAGTAATTCTGCGCTCATCTGAACCTCACTTTCACGGCTCCAAACGCCGATTTGCCCGCCTTCCTGCGTTCCTCGGCCCGAACCTCGGCCCGGAACCGGTCGCGGGCATTGAGTAGCTCATCCATCGTCATAAACTTCAGAGCACGGCCTGCGATCTGATACTCCTGCTGTGCCTGGGAAGCACGGTTCTCGATCACCGCCTCTATCGCGTCGAGCGACTTTTTAGCAAAACTGCGGTCGTCATACCCATCATCTTGTTGTGCAAAATCCGGCTCGATGACGATAGAACCTGACTCTATACGTTTACGGTCGGTACCGTCATCCACGACCGCTTGATAACTATAAGTGCCTGCGGGCCAATCCGTGGTCTCAGCTTTCGCGACTTCGATGTGATGATCATCGCTCGACTCGTACTGACTGCCGGTGATGACGATTTGTTTACCTGTCTTGACGAGGTAATAGGTAAGCGTCCACGTAGGTGCCGGATAGTCCGGCAGGCTAATCGTCCACTCAACGGAATCGCCCGCGGTCAGCTTTGATGGTGTAGATGTCGGTAGAGTAGCAGCCATTCTGAATTTTGCTTTTCAACAAATTCCGAAACGGCTATCAGGTGGACAATAAGGAGGAAAGAAAGTCGTTCCATATGGAACGGTAATCTTCTCAAATCTCTATTTCAGAGGTTTTGAGAGGTTCAACAGAACGAAAAAAGTCAATTCGGACACCAAAATACCTGCCTATATGCTTTAATTAACAATTTAAGGAACAAAAAAGTATTTTTTGTGGTTTTTAATTGCTGTAGTAAGTAAAGTATTTACTTTGAATACCATACGTACCCTCAACCATAACTATAGGAGACAAAGAGATGAACTATCCCTCTGTTCAAAATGCAAGACTAGCCCTTGTTGCTATGATTGCTGTGTTTCTTACTGCGTGCGCCACAACGCTGGCCCCAAATTATGACCAAGCAGTTGTCGATGGCTTGACATCTGTAAACCAAAAAACGATGGAGCATTTTGCTTCTACATCTTCTGGAACAAGCAAACGTGATTATGAAGAAAGGGAGAAAACGTATAACTCCATAATTGGAAGCATTGACGCTTTAGCAATTCAGGCAAAATCCCGGCCTATTCCTAATAACAAGATTACTGAAAAAGTAAATGAATATCTTCTTTCGCGTGGGGTAGACATTCTTGAAGACGAAGCCACTCCAAGCGCAACAGCATTAGAAAAGATTTCAGAAGCAATAGTAAAAATGCGTGATACCGATAAAAAACAGGGGATAACCGCGATTGAAGTACAAGCATTCAAAGGGCTAGTCGTAATCTACTTAGACCAAGCATTGACCTATGAAAGCTTTTTAAAACGTTAACCTAAACGAGGAGAAATACAAAGATGTCTACACCAATTGATATTGCTCAGTTAATCAAAGACATGAAATATGCTGCGTCCCAAATCCTGGATAAGGATGTAACCACCGTAAGAGGCTTTTCTGAACGCCAAATAAAGGCTATAGCAGAATATTCTCAGTTGGTGGCGAGTGGAATAGCAACTGGCCAAATTACAGAAGAAACAAGAGAGTTCTTGTTAGACAGCATCGAAGATATGGCCCTCAACTTTGCAAAAACGCTTCGTGGACTATTAATGGTCACGATTGAAAAAGTATGGAACGCCATAGTGGGCGTAATATGGAAGGCCATAGATAAAGCAACAGGGCTGAACCTCTCAGGCTCCTAAGCAGCTAACAATCAAACGCACTAAAAAAGGGCGGCGCGGGTGAAGCGTTACGGAAGTCGCGCCGCATCTTTTACCGACGATGTAAAGCGGTATACCTGAAAAGGCGAACATTTGAAACTAGCCAAGGAGGATATATGGGGATTGAAAGTCAAATAATAGTTGCGCTCACATCATACAAGCTTGCATCGCTCTTTGTAGGCTCTGTATTCGCCTATATGGGGTACAGGCTATTTATGGCTGGTGTATGGGGTGACGCAGGAGATGTCGAGGCTCAATTTCAAGACAATAAACTTGTCGTTAAGCGTGCTGCACCCGGCACATTTTTCGCCCTATTCGGTGCTATTGTCATTAGTGTAACTATATTTAAAGGGCTTCAACTTAAAGATAATGAATCAAGTATTTCCAAAGAAAGTACTATTGAAATAATTGAGGAGAAAAGCGATGAATTACCTAAAAAACTTCCTTTCTAGCGTTGTTCTCTTGCTCGCACTTGGGTTTTCTCTTCATGTCATGGCTGCTGAAAGAGAAGATCTTTATGAATTGGGTAAATCTGCCTACGAGTCCCAAAACTACGTTGCTGCGATCAAAAACTTGTACGCTTTTTATGTAGTAAATACTGAATCTCTTAACAATAATCCGTCACTTAAGGAAACAATTGAACAAACGATATCTGAATGTGAAAGTATTTTATCATTTGTAATAGTATCAAACAAATCAATGGATATGAGCAAAGGGAAAGTCATAATCCGTACAGATATATTTGATGGTGGTTTTAGTGGTACGGGAAAAAAATTTGAAGATTTCTTAAAGAAAAACTCTATTGATCTCGAGAGAATGATAGAGAACAAGAAAGGAACTTTAATCGGACAATAGGACAATAACCCTAAGAAATCAATCAACTACGCCCCTTCAGGGCCGGACAGCCAAAACTCCGCTTCGCTCTGTTTTGGCTGCCGGTTATTGAGCCGTAAGCTACGTGAAAAATTTATCATTTTCTGTTCTGGAGGTACCAGCGCAATTTCTCCCGGAAATTCCTGGCAAAATGCCGCCGAACATACCGCTGCGAAAACTCATGAAAATGAAACTGCTTCTGATACTCAGTTTTTTCCTCCCATGATACCTGCAGCTGCAACCACGTCCCTGCAGGATTTTTCTTTGTCGCCCCCATCCTCTTCCAAATGCCTGCACTAACAAGGTAAGCATACTGATTCGCATAACCGCTATACCCACCAGTACCGGTTACTTTGGTACCTCTCGGCACACCTGAAAAATGATGCGGTTTTTGAAGGATTTTTTGCCAGCCTTTTGCAAGGTTACCATACTTATTCCTTTTCACTTTTGTGGGAACAGGGATTGCCCTTTTTTTCGGTTTTTGCGTGCCTCCGTATACCTGCCATCTTAAATACGCCGCCTGTTTTTTCTTAAACCGTATTTCGCCGGCAAGTGCACGCTTTCCTTCTCCGGCTTTTTCGTAAATAAAAGGTGATTTTTTATCCGAACCGGTTGTGAAAGAAGTTGGCTCATCAAAAACAGAACGCATTTCTTTCGATAATGCTTTACCTAACCCGAACAACGTATCGTTGATCGCGTTCCGAGTCGCATTCGGGACATACTTTTTCTCCAGATCACTAAGGCCCCTGGTGACTTCCTTGATATTGTTTCTCACTGAGATTTGCATTACTTGCGCCCCATTTTTAACCGTTTCTTGACCCTGAGCCGCTTCTTTTTCTCTCTGACATCGCCTTCCGCTTCTGCTTCTTCCAGCGCTTCTCTCTCGACCTGCCGCCGCTTGATGTATCCCCATTTCGGCTTCAGGATCAGCATGGATGCATAGGCATACTGCCGGGTATCGACCGCTTCGTTTCGCTCCCGCACCTTCACCCAGACACGCCGGCCTGCCTTGAGCTTCTTTTCTTCCGCCGTCAGCATCATGAAATACGGCTTCTCGTAGTGCAATGGAAAATGAGAGCTTCCTGGATTGCCCGGCTCGATCCTCAAACGCTTCAGCACGACATCCTTTACCTGCTCGCCGTCGACAAGCCACAGTTTCAACCGCCTTTTCCCGGCACGAGTCCATTTAACCACACCTTCAACACGCGTCGAACTACCCTTGACGGCAAAAACCCTGTGCAGCTTCGAAGCAGACTCGACCCAGTCATAGATCACGTTTGAATCGACGTTCTCGGTGTTACCCTTCTCCGAAGGATTGTACCCCACATCGATGCCGATTGCATCCACGGTGAGCAGCACACCGTCCTGGCGCTCCCATTCCAGTTCCCAGACATACTCAAGCTGCTCGTAGGTCTCAAGCAGCTGGGTATTGCCCCACAAGACCCGATAATCGAGACTCCAGTTTTCCCCGTCAGCTGCCCAACCGATGATCTCGCATTCAAGCCGGTCGCCCTGCACGTCGACACCAACCGTCACCACCTCGATCTTCTCCGGCAGCTTCTTCGGATACTGTTCCCGCCGTTCCATGAGCGGCGCATCCTCCAACCGCTGCCCTTTCTCCTCGAAGAGTTCACCGAGCACGGTATTGGTAAACACCCGCATCCGGTCCGGGTACCCGGTAGCATAGAGAAACTCAGCCGCTGTCTCCGCCCAGGTGACAAAGGGACTGTAGGCCTGCCAGATATGGAACCCTTGTCGCTTGACGATCTTCGGAAACTTCGCCCGCCACTCCCCTGACAGCACCATATCGTACTTGTCATCGTGCTCGATCACCGACCCGCAATGCTCACAGACAAACCAGGCATGGATGTGTTCCGCAATTGCTTTCCGCTTCCACTCGAATTCCTCGGCCTCGTCTGCGCCCTGTGTCAGCCCTTTGATGGCCTCCTTGTCATACTCGAACTTCAGGTTCATGAACTTGAGCGTCTGAAACCCACCGCAATGCGGACACGGCACCCAGTACTGCTGCTGGTTGGTTTCCCTGTACGCCGGCTCGATGCGCGATTCCCCCTTCTCGGTCGGCGTGCTGACAAGAAAAATCTTTTTGTTGCGGGCGTAACTCGTGGTACGCTTGCGAGCAAGCATCAGAATATCTCCCTCCGCCTTGATCAGTTTCCCCCACCTGTCGATCTCGTCGCCGAGCAAGATCCGTATCGGCCACGATGACAAGGAAACCGGGCTGTTCGCTCCCGCCATAATCAGGAACCCGCCGGGAAACTTCTTGAAGTCGAGACTGTTTCTCCCGTCCCTCATACGCTTGTCTGCAAGGATGCCACGCAATGCCGGCGTCACATCGAACATCGGTTCGAGCCTCGACTTCGTCACCTGCTTGGCCATCGTCAGCGACGGTAATAACCACATGATATGACACGGCTCACGATGAGTATAACGTCCGATCATGTTGAGAATGATCTCGGTCTTGCCGATCTGGGCCGAAGTCATCATCACAACCTCTTCAACCATCGGATCGCTCAATGCATCCATCGGGCCCCGCTGATAAGCGGCCGTATCGACGTAATACTTGCCGTCGTCGGTATAGCGGTGCTTGTCGGTCCACTCCGAGATGGTTTCCCGTGGTGGAGGAGCAAGCACCTTATAAAGCGTCTTCGCCTTCTTCCTGACTTTCCCAACCGTTAAGGTGTCCATTGTCCGATATTTCCTGTAAAGCTTTTTCTATCTCTCCGCTGATCATTGCCTCTTTCTCCCGTAATGTCGACGGCATTTTCATGGTCGCCAACCGACGGGAAAGCATGAGGATCTGTGTTTTGACGTTAAGCATGATCTCCTTGTAGACCGAATGCACAAGATCAACCTGAACCAGCTTGCCCTGATCCTCTTTCAGGCGCAGCTCCTCCCTTTCCGCTTTGATCCTCGCGAGCTTGTCCTGTGCATTTTCCTTCTCGTCCGGCGGTTCGGTCTTCGCTCCCTGTAAACGGTACTCGATGTACGCCTGTATCGCCCTGGCGCAGATCCACATCCCCCTGCCGACATTCGCTTCCCGAAAAGACTGTAACTCGTTCTCAAGCTGCTGTATCCTCCGGGGTGTAATGCCCATCAGGGCCGATAACTCCTCTGTCGATACCCTTTTTATCGAATAATCCTCCTTGAAAGGAAACAGCTTATGATTTGCAACGTCATTCATTTCAATCACTTACATAAATTGCATGCGAAAGCGAAACGCATATTTTTTTCTTCTCAGGCTAAAAAAATCCCGCCGTCACGAAACCAATCACAGCCGGACGCTCCAAGAAGGACCCGTGATCTTTTTTGTTGATAATGCATCATTGTCCGTTCTGTCTCAGTGGTATAAGCCGCTCGATGGTGTCGACAATATGGCGCACGCTGTTGTTCTGCAGATGCACAATAACTGCCTGCTTAGCTTCTACCGTGCGCTTGAGGTTCACCTGGGCCTTGTAGAGCCGCTCGATCTTGCGCTGCTGCTCAATGGCAAGCTCTCTCAGCTCTTCATTACTCATAAGCATGATATCAGCTTTCTTCATCGCCAAGCTTCTTTAAGAGTATTTTAAACAGTTCTGGTAGCGACTTGCTCTCTTCTACTGCTTTATCCTGAGCGGTATGCTGAAAAAGTGTGACGGGCTCGATGAGATCCAGAGCTTTGGCGCGGAGCCTGTGAGTCTGGGCTTTCGCCTCGTATACCAGCTGTACGCAGTTCGTATAGTTCGGCAGTGGGTTGAACCTGTCGCCATCAAACGCTGTCTCGATCACAAGCCTGTACCACTCGGCAAGGTCCGCATTAGTCATTCGTTTTTCCCGCATCATCTCACAGATCGACCGTTCAACGTGCGTCAGCTGCTCTTCATCGAGGCCCTGACCATAGAGCTTTTCAGCAACCTCCGAGTAGAAGCGCCCCTTCATTGCCTGCATTTTCTTCAGCGCCTCAAAAATCATTTCCGGCGTTGCTGTCTGCAATGTCCACTCGGCCGCCTTATGCTTGTGCTCATCGCTTTCCGCCAGGTTCGATAGAAGCGCTCTTCGAGCCCTCTGCAGGAGCTCAGTGCTGCACAGCTTTGAGGGCTGCAGCATTTGCGATCGCATGGGGATTGCCGGTTTTTCCTTGGTCAGTTGTTGCATAGCCGTCTGTTTTCTGTTTTCTCATCTGTTCGATAAACACATCGATGAACATCATGCCATCGTTGTTGCGTCTCCGCAGCTTGAGAGGACTGTGAAAGTTTGAGGACCAGAAGGGGTGTCCTCGTGCCCACTGAATCGCTTCCCACAGTTCCTGGGGATCGGCTCGTGCATCGGTTTCCCGAAGGTGATACCAGACCATTGCCCACTTATGTCGGTCAAACTTGACGCTCTTCGGTGCTATGGCCTTGAACCGATCAGCAAAATCGTACGATTCGTCCCGATAAGATGATTCTGCGAATGACCGGGGAACTTTGCTGCCATCATCGCATTTCGGAGACTCAGGATCTTTGGAGCTTATTTCCTCTTCACATTCCCTTTCCAATTCATCTTCCTTTTCCAATTCCCTTTCTAATTCAGCGTAGGGTATGGATGGGGTATCGATAGGGTATGCATAGGGTATCTGTAACTCTTTATAATGTGTCAATACCCTATCAGCCAACGGAACAGGGACGGAATTAAGTGCCTTACCGATGCTTTGAATGATCTTCGGGGACGTGGATGACTGGTGTTTGATAAAGTTCACCACCCAGAAATAGCCCTCACATTCAAACAGTTTCCCGTCATCGGAAAACTTGTCTATCAGTGGTGTGACATCATCGATCCCCGTCTCGAAAGCCATTTTCCGGAACGATATATGCAGAATGCCCGCATTATTGGTGTGGGGACAGGTGAAGAGATAGATGTAAAGAAGCTTCTCTTGAGGTTGTAGTTCCTCAATGTAAGGGTCGTTCCAAAACCCTGAGCTTATCGTTCTGTAATCTGCCATGAAGGGCGCGATTGTGCTTTGTTGATTGCTTTGAAAATCTGGTATACCACCTGTGGCACGATAGCATTACCCAAGGCTCTCAGTCGCTTACCTCTGTCCATCTTTCGGGGTAGCCCATCATCCACTCGGCAAAGCCTGGTTGCAGCCTCAATCCAGTGCTCTTGCCATTGTTTACCCGTTGCAAGAATTCCACAATAGTCACACCTCTCGGATGATTCATTCTTGCATGAAAGGTTTTTGAATTGTCTGCAAATCCCGCCTTGTAATCTCTCGCTGATAGTGTCGGAATCATCCTTAAAACATTCGCCAAATTCAACCCGAACCCGTTTCCCGTTCTCATGCCGTCCGGTCTGCAGTTGGTATTCTTTTTTACTTCCTCTTGCTTTTTCTTTATCTCTTCCAGAGTCCAATCTGTCCGTGTGTACATTGTTACTGGTGTCGGCAACATCCCTTTCAGCTTCCATATATCTGTCCTCAGGCTCTTGCCCTGCCCTCCCCCATGTGATCCTTTCTCGTCCGCAGCGTTCGGAGTAGCCAACAATCCAGACCCTATCCCTTCTGTGCGGGGCATTGACGGCACAAGCCGGAATAACAAATGGTTGGACTTCGTATCCAATTTGTGCAAGGTCTTCCACGACCACATATAACGAGTTTTCTCCGTCTCTTTGTCTGTCACTTCCTGCAATTGCAACTCTTGCGTCCTCCGGTGTGGGATATAATCTGTCTGCCATTTCAAGTTCATAGTAGTACTGGAAAAGGCTTCTGATTCCAGCAACGTTTTCACCACAAATCCAAGTGGGCCGGATTTCCTTGATAACTCTGAGCATTTCTGGCCAGAGCGCACGGTCATCCTTTTTGCCAAGCCGCTTCCCGGCAAGGCTGTATGGCTGGCAAGGAAACCCGCCGGAAATAATGTCAATCTGTCCTCTGTACTCTGCCCCATCAAATTCCTTTATGTCTGTGTAGCATTTGCTCTCAGGGAAATGACGCGCAACCGGCTTATTACAAAAATCTTCAATCTCGACATGAACGACATTATCCCATCCGCACCAATAGGCTGCAAGTTGAAAACCTCCGATTCCATTGAACAGTGATAAGTGCTTCATGTCGTTGCTCTTGGCTCAAAAAGCCTGCATTGAGCGATGTGCCGTTCAACTCTCGCCTTACCGGCCGCAAAATATTTTTCATCGATCTCGCACAGATCGAGGTCAAATCCCATATCATAGCAGGCAAGGGCAATGCTCATGCTGCCGCCGTGCGTGTCGAGGATTTTGTCCCCTGGTTTTGCGTAGTTCTTCAACAGCCACTTGTAGAGGATGGCAGGTTTCTGATGAGGGTGATGCTTTGTTTGCAATTTCTCGCACTTCTTTGCTCCATCCCATAAGAAATGAGCTATGCGCAAAGCCTTTTTAAATGATGTCCATGCAAGCTCCGCTTCACTCATAAATGTTTTCTCAGCATCGCGCCCTTTATCCCACACTATCCATGCATTTGTCGGCAACAAATGATCTGTGAAATAATTACCACCCCATATAATCTGGTTCTCACTCACCCTTTGTAGTTCTGCGAAATAATCATCTTCAGGCGGCGACTCGTTTTGGTACGAGTGCATTTTTCCTTTGTGGTAAAAGCGATCTCTTCTGCTCTTGCCCCATGTATCGCCTATCCCATACGGCGGGTCAACTATCGCCAGGTCATATGCTTTATCCGGCGCGTCATGCATAAAATCCATGCAGTTACAATTATGCAAGTTGATCATGCTCATCTCTCGGGATTCATGAATTCAACAGCATTGCTTTTTTTCTCCAACCCCAACTTGGCGAGTTTTGCCTTTACCCAGGCAAACCATTCCCTGTTCGTAGCGGATAATGGGACAAGCCCGGCATTTGCGGCAAGCTCTCTATACTCCTGCAGCTCTCCGCTCATCCGTGCCCTGGGCAGATAAAACCACCACGGTTCAAACATGATGCTCATCTTGTCTGCCCAACACAGTGCCGACGGTTCTACTCCGGCGTTTCGGGCATAGTGCCTTGAGTGAAAAAGGCAGAGATAGTGGTACTTGGAGCCGAAAAGTTTATTGGCGATTCGTGCACCGGCTTCAGGGTGTGTTTCGCCGTCCTCATCATCCATATTCACTTTTCCCCAATACCCCCAATCGTGAATAATGATGCAAACCAGTTCCTTGTAAGATGGGGCGCGTTTGTACAGCCATATCCATGCAAGCCAAACGGTGAAAGGGTGCCAAAGAAATTGATGCACGCCAAAGAGAATGCTTTTTGTGCCTTTTTTCACACCACCACCTTTCTTGCGTTTTCTATTTCCTGAAACTCCTTGAGCAATTCGTGCATATCGTCGCCAAGGGTGAATCCGTACCCGAGCGCGTCGAGGCTAAAATAAATGTCGCTGCAAGACTCGCACATGTGCTGGTTTGCTAACGGCACTTCGCCATATTCGCCGTATATATTTTCCTCAATCTCGGTCCTTGGATAACGAAAACGACGATGCGCCGTCACAATGTCGCCCGAATTGAGCATCGCACCGCAAGAACAGCACCGTGTTCTTCTCGTCCTGAACGGCATAAAAGAAAACTCTTCCGCCGGTTCAAAAAACCAGCCCTCTCCATCGCCTTCCGGCCATCCGCATGATAAACTCACGGTAAATCCTCCGTTAACATTTTGTCCTTCCAAAGCTCGATAGCTTCGTTCTGAATCAAAGTCCGGTCCGATTCAATCCCGCACACCGGGCATTTGCAGAAGTAGTGAACAAACCGGCCGACAAACTGAGTTTCTTCAACTGGCTCCGGATTTCCACAAGGGCACATGAGCTCTATGTCCCGGCCGCTGTATGTCCATTTGTTCGAACTCATTTCTTCCCTCCGTATGATCTGAACATGACGATAATGGTGTAGACGAGATAACAGGCCACCGGCACAAAGCCGATACCGATCGACCACAAAAGAGGCATGCCGCACGCCTTTGCTATTGTGGTCGTGGCGAGAAATATCAGGATCATGATTACAGACATACTGCCTCCTTCCGGGGCATGCCTCCGGGGTGAAAATGGTTCCGTGCCGATACTCGGCCAGGCGGTCAGCCCGCAGCGGCTTCCGGAATACGTGCCGCTTCACTGCTCTTGCGATGCGAATAATTGTATTCATGACTGCTTCGTTTTGGTGATTGATGTTGTCGAAACCTTGGCCTGCCTTGCGGAATCGAACCGCTCTCCTTGTTGTGAGCCGGGTGCGGCACTACAAAACCTCTTTCTCAGCTGCTCATTGTCAGTCCCCTCGGCGCTCATCGATCATCCTCCTCGTTTCCAAAATTTTCGATCTCGTAATCACTGTCTCCGCCTTCGGGGCGGGCGGGCATAACCACCCCCTGCCAGTACCTAAGCGCCTTATCGGGATTATTCGGAAAAACAACGATCGGCGGTAACACCGAATCTTCCGAATTGGTGCTCGCATACTGTTTCAGGTAAACAAGGTCGTCCCACAGGGCAAACGCGCCCAGAAGAGACGGATCTATACAGCGAATAGGCCCAGGGACAGGGACGCGTAAGTTTGATATGAGAGCGTGCCAATCGGGATACTTGCCGCATTTGGGAACAGGGTAGATTCGCTTTACGGAACGGTCATCGTCAAACACAACGATGCTTTTGTGAGAAGCCTTTATCGAAACATTGTGCTTCTTTTGCGTAGGGAACGCCTCGACCGGCAAAAGACAGGACGATTTAATCGCGTCAGCGTATTCTGACTTCCAGTAAACCATTTGCTTCCCGTCGGTAGCCACGAAAAACCCGTGTGTTTTGTCACAGAGAACGTGCTGAAGCGCAATCCGAAGCCCATCGATTGGCAGAAATGGCCTGATCATTTTTCGGGTAGCTACAAACATAGGTCAATTCTCCTTGTTCGTTAGACGTGTTATGAGTCTCCGCACAGCCCTCTCGATGTGGTTGAGGGATGCGTTGTGTAACCTCTTCTCAAGCAGCATGGCTCAATACTCATGCTCCATCAGCTTCCTTATCGCTCTGGTTAGGGCTGCTTTTTCCTCTTTATCAAGACTCAAGCAAACGTTGCCTTCATCGGAATACTTTTCCCAATCTTTTTGCCAGGCCATTGCCTCATTAACGACATCAGCAACAGTGGCTAAGACCGACGCTTCTTGTTGAGTTAGTGCCATTTCATAGTCCTCCGATTAATCGTTATGAAACCTTCTTCCGCCGCTTGCCACACTTGACCCATTCCATAACCTCAGATTCCAGGCAATACGGATTCGCGCCCGGATTACGATGGACAGGGAAATCGTTGTAGTTGATGTACCGATGCACGGTTGGCGAAGAAACACCGATCCGCTCACCTGCCTCCTTGATGGTCATTCGCCGTTCGGGCTGCTCTACTGACGTCACATGCTCGAGAAGCATATCCACCTTTTTTGTCAGCTGCGCCACCATTCCCGGCAGATCCTCAAACCTGTAATTCTGATCGCCGCTCATATCGTGATCTCCTTATGCATTGTGTTATGAAACCTCTTCAAGCTTTTTGTACATTTTTTTACACGCTCATTCTTTATACACCCAAGGGGCCAGCAGCACATTGATTGCTATAAGTGTGAGGATGAGCGGATACGCAATGGATTCCATCAAATACGACTTGTCGAACATGGATATCACTTCCTGGGCGCTACTGTTCTCGATCATCTTGAACGTCGTGACAATAGCCAGTATCATTGTCGATATTGTCAGCAGTAACGAGAAGAAGACAGCGATCCAGAGAAACTTCCTCGTTATAGCAGCGATCTCTGCGATACTCATATCCCTGAGCGGTATTTTTCTTTCTGTGCTGAACGCTGAAAGTCTCGGTTTTTGGTATCCCTTGTTCATCTCAATCTTCGTTGGTTTACTGGTGTTTCTCACACTCATGCTCTTTTTCTGGCACTACCTCAAACAGATCCGGAAAGTCCATGAGAACACTCTGGAGGTCATCCAGAAAATCACTGACCGCTTATCGTAACTCCCTTGCCTTTCATCCATCACGATACCTCTTCAAGCTTCTTGGCCACCCGGTTCAGCTCCCCAATAGAGCACCAGACCGGCAGCAGCGTCTTCAGCCACTGGCGGCACTGCCATAATTGACTCCGTGGCATGTTCAGTTACCGGATAAATTCCTATGAGTCCGGCCAGTTTTGCTTGAGGAACCGGGTGAGAAAACTTGCAGTTTTCTGGATCACGCACGCCATAATCGGCTAGGTTATGGAGATCTGCTGCACCATCCCAAAACCACAACTGCCGGGCATTTTTCAGAACGACCTCGTTCTCGTTACGACAGACAACATTGCCGGCGAAAACGTAACCGTCGCGTAACGAGACAATGCTATAATTGAAAATTCTGTCATCCATTGTATCTGTGTTGATCGGTTAACGGTTACTCCTCGATAATCCCCCTGATCTCCTCCTCGACCAGCTCCGCTTGCATTTCAGCCTCCTGCTGCGCCTGTTTCATTTCCTTGAGCGCCTCCTTGTAGTAAGGCATCGTTCCGCGATGTCTCCGTTTGATGCGCTGCTTCACGGCCTGCCACGAAAGATCAAGCCCTTCCTGTTCAAGGATTTTCTCCTGAACCGCTTTCACCACACCGCGATACTGCTTTCTGTGGTCTATCTCTGCTTTGGTTGGCATGATGGTTGTTTGTATTATTCTTGTAAGGTTCTATGATCATTATACACAAAACGTGAGTTACAACAAAACATTCTGTGAACATAAATGCATTTTTTGTGAAAAAAGAAGATTTTTTTGATCGACTCGAACATGCCTTTAATGTCTCAGGGACAAGCCAACTTGCTAATTTATTAGGAGTTGTTCCAACAACGATTTCAAACTGGAAAAGTGGGCGCAATCAACCGGATTATGAAAGGCTTTTCACTTTATGTGAGCACAAAGGGATTAATATTCATTGGCTCATCATGGGTGAAGGGGAAATGTTCACAAGTGACTTAAAAAACAATCCGCGCGAAACATCTCACTATGAAAAACTCGGGCGGGCAGTGCAGGAATTAGTATCCGAGGCGGTAAAAAATGAACGAGAAAAACACCCCCCTTCCCCAGCAACTGAATCTCCTGCCGAATATCCTTTAGAAAATGAAAGCATCCCCTTTTACCAGCACCTCATAGCAGCTGGGCCATGTACAGACTCATCAGGGCCTGTTGAAGAAGACCTTGAGCTTCCAAGCGACATGATCCCTCACCCGGCAGATACGTATGCCGTGAAAGTCACCGGGGATAGCATGAAAGGAGACAACATAGAGGAAGGGGATGTCCTGATAGTAGACTG
>JANQFD010000014.1 GCA_028278005.1 Chlorobium sp.
ATGCGACAAACGGCAAGGGAGGCGCTCATGCAGGTATCCATGCTCCCGATCTCGGCAAGGTTGGAAGCAAGGTCAACAAGGAATGGCTGTTCAACTGGATTAAGGATCCTAAAAAATATTTTCCCGAAACTAAAATGCCGAAGTATCGCTTCACAGACGAAGAAGTGGCAGCTCTTGTCGAATATATCGTCAGTGAATTCCAGGACTGGGATTTCGAGCCGGAGTACGAGGAGACGGTTCCTATTAAGGCTGAATCAATTGAGAAAGGTGAGGCACTTGTCGAAAAATACGGATGTTTCGGCTGCCACAAGCTCAGGGGTATGGAGGATATGCAGAATATCGCTTCTCAACTTCTGACCGCAGGAGCGACTGTTGTCGGCAGCGAGACGCCTGAAAAGATCGGTGCCGAGCTTTCTTCTATAGGAAGCAAATCGCTCGAGTTGCTTGATTTCGGTAAACTCAAGGGGAAGATACCTCATAACCGGGAAAGTTATGTCCAGCAGAAGCTGCGAGACCCCCGCAGCTACCGCAATGACCTGTTGATGCCCGATTTCCGCCTGACGGAAGAAGAGATCAGGCCGCTTTCAGCAGTACTGCTCGGCTTTACGGATGCATCGCTTCCTCTTCGGTTTGTGCTCCCGGGCAATGAGAAAAGCAGGTTCCTTGAAGAAAAGCTTGGCTCGCAGACGCTGGCCGGAGAATTTGCTTCGCTTGCCGACGATGTCAAATGTCTCAACTGTCACAAGATAAAGGGAGATGGGTATGACTTCGCTCCTGATCTGACCATAGCAGGGAGCAAGCTTCAGGAGGGGTGGCTCAGGCAGTTTCTCGATCAACCCGATGTAATTCGTCCGATGTTGAAGCAGATGCCGAGATTCAATCTCGGCAAACAGCTGGGGATGATGCAGGGGAACCTGAAACCGCTTGAAATAGAAACAGTGCTGAATTATGTCAAGACAGAGCTTGTCGATGATGAAATTCCGCTCTCGTTGCCTGAATTTGAGGAAGCTCCTGGCGAGCAAATTGAGCTGGGCAGGCAGCTTTACGATGAAAAAGGCTGCGTTGCCTGTCATCAGATAGGCAGTGATGGCGGTACGGCAGGACCGAACCTGACGAATGTCGGTAACCGTCTTAGAGAAGGATTTGTGTTCAAATACCTTGAAGACCCGAGACGGTACAGTCCGGACAATGTTGAGCCTGTATTCGGTTTTACCGAGCGGGAACGGGCATATCTTACACGATATCTGATGTCTTTGAAACAGCAGGGGCAGGTGAATGCCGCCGTCAGTGAGACAAGGAGTGATCAATGAGAGAAGTAGCAGAGAAAAGAAAGCACGGCGTTGCCGTGTCTGTTTTTGCTGGATTTTTTCTCGTCAGCCTGCTGGCAGGATGCGGCGCCGCCGGGGAGAAGCATCGTCCGTCAGGCCAGGAGAAGGTGTCCTATGCTTCGATGGAAGGAGCACGTCTATTCCGGCATTATTGTGCTATCTGTCACGGTGAAAACGGTGACGGTTCTGGCCGTTATTACGGGGGCGGATTGGCCGCTGTTCCTGCCGATTTCACTCAGGAAGCATTTTTCAGCGAAAGGGATGATGATCATCTTTTTAAGGCCATCAGCGACGGTTCGGCTTCGGTAGGCAAAACAAATCTCTGTCCCCCGTGGGGGCTCACCCTGCATGAGGAAGAGGTAGGGTTTCTTGTCGGTCATATCAGGAGCTTTGCCGAAAAGGAACAACAGCCTGAAAACGGAGAAATGGCTCAGCCAACCGAGGATAATGGAGACGAAGTGAACCAATAACAATTGTTAATTGTTCGGTGGGTTGGAACGGATGTGTCCAACCGCAGTTTATTTGTATTACGCATTACAATCAAAAAGGAGACAGGTTATGAAAAGGAAGTTTATGAGTATCGGGATCATTGTGCTTGTTTGCAGTATTGTGCTGCCCGGTCTGCAGGAAGCCTTTGCCGGAGGAAAAATCAGCGGTTCTGTAGACACCCAGCGAGCCCGGTACAAGAAGGACGTTGTTGTGTATCTGAAAAATGTTCCAGGCACCTTTACACCACCGGCCAGGCATTATGCAGTTGACCAGAAAGATTTAACATTCATACCTCACGTTTTGCCGGTACTTGTCGGTTCGAAGGTGGACTTCAAGAACAGCGACAACGTAAACCATAACGTGTTTGCCCCGACAAAGTGCAAGTCTTTCAATCTCGGTACATACGGGAAAGGAGTCGTCAAGACCGAGACCTTTAACAAAGTCTGTGTTGTCGAACTGCTCTGCAATGTTCATTCGGAGATGTCGGCTTTCGTCGTTGTTCTGGACAATCCGTACTTTGCAAAAACAGGTGCAGATGGAACGTTTACCATAGAAAATATTCCTCCCGGTACATACGAGCTGGCAGCATGGAGTGAAAAACTCAAGGCAAAGTCCCAGACTGTTACCGTCACTGACGGAGGTGTTGCGAAAGTATCAATCAATCTGACAAGGTGATGACTGCAAAAAAGGGTTATACGATGAGGCGTCACGCGAAAAAGGCAGGGCCGGGTCACATCCTCTTGATGTTTTGTATGGTGCTGTGGTTACCTGCAGACCTTTTTGGCTATGATGCCTCCCTCCTTGCAAAGCTGAAGCAGGGGGTGGATTCATGGAACAAGTTCAGGAAAGATAATCCAAGCTATGTGATCGATCTTCGCATGGCGGATTTGCGGAATGCGAATCTCAAGGGGGTTGACCTCAGCAAAGCGAGGTTGAAAAAAGCGGACTTTTCCGATGCAAATCTTGTCGAAGCCGACCTGAGCGGTGCAGAGCTTGAAGACGCAAATTTACAAGGGGTAAATCTCAGCAGAGGCAGGGTAAATGGTGCAGATCTTTCGGAAGCAGATCTTTCCGAAGGTTTTTTTATTGAAACGGATTTCAGCAACTCTCTTCTGAAAAGGGCCAATCTGAAAAAAGCTTTCCTCGGCAAAGCAAATATGAAGGGAGCAAATCTGAGCTGGTCCGATTTTGAAAAAGCCAACATGAACCTTGCCGAGTTGTCGAATGCCAAACTGGTCGGAGCCAATCTCAAAGGAGCCGATCTGTATGCTGCAGTGCTTTCCGGTGCCGATCTCCGTGATGCGGTCCTGGCCGAAGCCGATCTGCGAAACGCCGATCTCGGAAAGGCCGACCTGAGGGGTGCCGATCTGGGCATGAGTGAGGGTATGGCGGCAGCTTCGCTCAATAACGCAAATTTCGATTCAGCCAATCTTGCCGGTACTGACCTCGAAGGCGCGGAAGTGAATGACACAATATTTACAGGGGCGAGCATTTCGGTCAAAACCATACTTCCCGATGGAGCGAAAGGCAATGCCGGGTGGGCTGAAAGCAGAGAGGCCCGGTTTGTGAAGTGAGGAGCGTGCACCCCTGATGACAAAAGAGTTTTGACGGAAAGCAGCGCGATGTTTCCAGGGTATGATCCATGTGACGAGGCGAAGTATGTATCGGTGAGGTAGTTTGTAGTTCAGGAGGGGACAAGGAGCGCTTTATGCAAAAACAACAAAACAAGCCCCTGGAAACCCGGCGCGGTTACAAAGAAGGTATCCTTGTGGCATTTTTCCTGGTTGCTGCAGGATGGATTATAGAACTTGCAAGCGGCGGAAACGGGGTTGCTGTTCCGGGCTGGCCGGTTAACGGCGCCATATTCGCCATTCTTTTTCTGATTGTTTTTCTTGTCGGCATTCCGTTGAGAAAGCATGAGCTGGTTGTATGGCTCGGCGGTATACCTCTCGGATTGTCACTCATCTCGGCTCTGGCGGGCCTTTCAATTGTCGGGGGGATTATTCCTCAGGATCCCGAATACGGTTCAGGACTGCTGGCAGATCTCGGACTCAACAGGGTTTTTGCTTCATGGCCGTTCGCTTTTGTCTGCATCCTGTTCCTGCTGAACCTCGGCTTCGGCTTCGTACAGAAACTCGTTCCGTTTAAGGTTTCCAATATCCAGTTCATGCTGTTTCATGCCGGTTTCTGGGTTGCAGTCACGGGCGCTTTGCTTGGATCTGCGGACCTGCAACGGCTTGCCATTCCACTCTACGAAGGAAAGGAAAGCAATAAAGGATATGACAGGGCTCTGGATTCGATGGTTGAGATGCCTTTTTCGGTCTACCTCCATGATTTTGCAATCGAGGAATATGCACCGATGCTCGGACTCTATGATCCGGTTCAGGAGAAATTTGTGCAGAATGCCTCACGGGCAATGCTCGAGGTCACTCCAGGCTTGCAGGTTTCATGGGGAGACATCGAGGTTGAGGTTCTGGAGGCAATGCCCCATGGCGTAGTTCACGGCAGCGGTGATCCTGTCCCCTCCGACTCTGCATCGGGGGTGTCGTTCGCGAAGGTCAGGGTGAAGCACGGGGAGTCGGAACAGACAGGATGGGTCAATCCGCAGGGACCGGGTATCGAGTCGAACTACCTTGTTGTCGAACAGTACGCCCTTGTTCTTCTTACCGGTACGCCAAAAAAATTTTCCTCCGACGTTATGTTTATTGACAAAAGCGGGAACAAAAAAATCGCCACACTTGAAGTCAACAAGCCTTTCGAATTTGAAGGATGGAAGATCTATCAGGCCGGTTATGATGAAAAAGCAGGAAAATGGTCGACCCTGAGTGTAGCCGAAGGGGTAAAGGATCCATGGCTTCCCGTGGTCTACACAGGTTTCTTTCTGATTATGGCCGGTAACCTCATGTTTTTCTGGCAGGGCATGAAAAAATCGTCGAAAAAATGACATGGATTGAATTTCCGATAGTTGCAGCTGTTGTTTATGCCTGCTGGGGCGGGGGAAGCGTTTTGAACCTGTTCTCCGCGAAAAAGCAGGTGCTGAAGGTTCCCTCATATCTGCTGATGGGTCTGGGCTGTGTGCTGATGGTGGTGTTTCTTGTTCTTTTCTGGCAGACTCTTGAAAGGCCCCCGCTGAGAACTCTTGGGGAGACGCGGCTCTGGTATGCGACGATGATTCCGCTTGTTGGTTTTCTGGTTGAATACCGCTGGAAAATCCCATGGCTGAAATTCTACTGCATGGCGCTGGCAGCTTTTTTCCTGGGCATCAATCTTGCATATCCTGACATTCTTGATAAAACGCTCATGCCGGCGCTGCAGAGTGTCTGGTTCGTCCCGCATGTAATTGTCTACATGATCGGCTATGTGTTTCTTGCAGCCGCATCCGCTGCAGCATGGCACAATATCTATCTCGATTATCGATCACGAAACAGCGAACGCAGTGAAGCTGTCGGCCACTATCTTGCCGTACTGGGTTTTGTTTTTCTCACTTTCGGTCTGCTCTTCGGAGCATTCTGGGCAAAGGAGGCCTGGGGGCATTACTGGACATGGGACCCGAAAGAAACATGGGCGTTTATCGCCTGGCTGTCTTATCTGGGATACCTGCATCTTCATACCGAAAAGGTTCGGAAAAGAAACCTTCAGTGGTACCTTGGGCTGACCTTCTTCGTCCTGCTTATCAGCTGGTTCGGTGTCAATTATCTTCCTTCGGCTCAAAGCAGTGTGCACAGTTATCAGGTTAACTGAGTATGGCTAAACCAATATCCACACTGTTGCTTACACTCATTCTGATGCCGACAGTACGACCTCTGTCGCCGCTGCTGGAATATGTTCTGAACTATGATCTTATTGTGAAAAATTTCTGCATTGACAGAGATAAAACTGAATCGCATTGTAACGGTAAATGTTATGTAACGAAACGGCTCAAAGAGGTGAACAATGACAATGCTCCTTCAACCAGGGAGTACCCGGTTCAGCTTTCGCCACGAGAATATTCCCCTGTGCTTCCCGAAAAAAACTGCTTGAGCCTCTCTCCATCAGGGAAGGAGGCTGTCCATGTATTTTACTATTCGTTTATTTCAAAAGAATTCTCACCTTCTCTTCCCACACCCCCGCCCAAGGCCTTTTTGTTCTGCAGCTTTTCATAATGCATGCATTCGTAATGCAGACACATAAACAAAGAGGTATTGGCCATGCTCAAAGAAAAATTTTTCCTTCTTTTTGCGGGACTGCTGTTGCTGTGCCCGGTTTTGAGCCGGGGACAGGCAGAGAACCGCTCTATTCAACTGCTTGACCAGTCAACGAAAAACCCTATTGCAGGCGTAAACTACCGGTACAATGCACAAAACGGGTTTTCGGATCCGTCAGGCAGAGTCTATTTGCAATACACAGAAAACGATACACTTTTTTTGTCCCACATAGGTTATGGTGAATGGCATTTGACTGTGCCCGAGGTCAAAGCTGCACTCGAGGCGGGGGTCTCTTTCAAAAAGAAGCAACTGATCAGTCTGCAGCCGGTCACGGTGATCGCCATGCGTCCGAAACCGGGAGATGTGGAAGAGATCGGGCTGGACGTACAGGGCAAGCTGTCGCATGATGCCGGAGTTGTTCTGAATCAGACGCCTGCGATAAGCAGCATTCGAAAAAGCGGGAGCTATGGTTTCGATCCGGTGCTGCGTGGATACAAATACGATCAACTGAATGTTGTTGTCGACGGTGTGGTTTGTTCGGCTGCAGGCTGTCCCAATCGCATGGATCCTCCTACCAGCCAGATTCCGCCCAATATGATAGAGAAAGTCGAGGTATACAAGGGGCCCTACTCGTTCCGATACGGAACCGGTCTCGGAGGAACAATCAACTTCGAATCAACGCCGGTACGATTCTCGACGGAACAGGATATTTACGGCAGACTTTCAGGAAGTACCGAGAGTAACGGAGGGGTCTATCGTTCCGAAGGAGTTATCGGAATGAGAGGCGAATGGTATGACATGGGGCTTTTCGGGTCGTTCTCCAGGGGAGATGATTACACCGATGGGGACGGAGTCACCATACCATCCTCATTCCGGCGTGCAAGTGTGGGGTCAAGGCTTGGTTTCGAGCTTGCCGAAAACCAGAAGCTTACCTTCAGCATAACACATAACAATGCCCGGGATACCGATTTCCCCGCGCTGCCGATGGATCTGCGTTCCGATAAAACCTGGTTGTTCAACGCAAAGTACGAACGTACTTTCGAGGACCGGCATTTGAAAGCCTGGGAGACAAGCCTTTATACGACACTGGTGGATCATGTTATGGATAACCTGGGTAAAAATCTTGAGCCCAGAATGCTCAATGCAACAACCGAAGCCAATACCATCAGCTATGGCGGCAGGAGCGAAGGCGTCTGGTCATATGACAAGGGGCGTTTGTACGCGGGATTCGACGTCAGGGCGCAACGCGCCGAAGGCGAAAGGGAACGGTCGTTTTTGATGGGGCCTATGGCGGGTAAAACTGTTTATGACAACATATGGAACGGTGGACAGGTTGTCAAGCCCGGCATATTTGCCGAGTACCATCATTCGTTGAAAGACTGTAATTTCATTTTTTCCGGGAGACTGGAATACAACGATGCGAGAGCAACGGACCTGAGCCGGGATTTTGCGTCGAAAAATCCGGAAACGGCTGCTCAGCAAATAAATCCGAATATCAGCGTCGGGGCTGTATGGGGGGTTTCAGACGAGCTGTCGCTTGGAGTATGGCTGGGGCGTGCGCAACGCAGCGGCAGCATTACCGAGCGTTTTATCAATTCATTGCCGGTGGACAGGGACCCCTATGAAATGTTGGGAAATCCGGTTTTGGATCCCGAGATCAACAACCAAATTGATCTGATGCTGGGTTACAAAACCCTCGATACTTCTCTTGATATCTCTGTTTTTGCTTCGCTTCTTCATGATTATATCTCGTCAGAGATTGATCCTGCCCTTAAACCCGCCATGCCTTCCAGCCCTGGAGTCAGGCGTTATGTGAACATAAAAGAGGCGTTTATGACCGGCTTTGAGGCTACCTGGAAACAGCAGCTGTTTGCCGGACTGAAGCACAAGATGAGTCTTGCCTATACCTATGGTCAGGATGAAATCAGAAACGAGCCCCTGCCGGAGATTGCCCCTTTGGATTTCCGCTATACGCTCTGGGGCAGCTATTTCGGCGAGAGGTTGACGCCGATGGTGACTTTTCGTCACGTTATGCAGCAGGAGCGGATCTCAGCTGCATTTGGTGAAACCGAGACACCCTCATTCACTTTGGTGGATCTGGGGATTACCTGGCAGATGCAGAAAAATCTCGGTTTGACAGCCGGAGTGAAAAACCTTTTTGATGTTGCCTATTATGAACATCTGAACAGATCTGTTCGAGGAGAGTCAAGGGCAATTTACGCTCCCGGAAGAAATGTTTATCTGTCGTTGTTTCTGGATATGATGTAGTGTGACTTTTTTTTCGATGTTACACGCAGGCCGGTGTATCAGGTGAGTTCTTTGATGAGGCCTGCGTGTTGCGGGAATTTTCTGATCAGCGATTCGGGATCGGCGAATGTGAAGTCGCTGAAATCAAAACCGGGTGAAACAACGCAGCTTGAAAGACTGTAGGAATCGGGCTGAGGATTTTCCAGTTTTGCCCCGAACCATGTATTTGCGGGAACAATACCCTGAAACATGCCGGACCCTGAATCAAGCGTAAACGATGACATGAAGCCGACATCATGGAAAAGATAAACCGTCAGCGGATTGCCGGAATGGTGAAACCACAGCTCATCCGATTTTATCCTGTGCAGCCTTGAACACTCATGACCCTTGAGCAGATAGTAGATCGCCGTGGCATAAGCCCGGTTACCGGAAAAAACCGGGCTTTTCAGAAACTCGTAAGAGGTTTTGCTTCGATAGGTTTCACGAAAATATCCGCCTTCAGGGTGCTGTGAAAGATCAAGGGTTTTTATCCAGTAGTCAGCCGATTGCATTGAGTTTTTCCTGCACTTTCCTGTTCTTCAGGCGAGAAGCTTCGGCAAGTTTGTTTCGGAACGCCTCGAGGGAAGACATGATCGATGTGTCGGTCAATGCAAGGATCTGAATTGCCATGAGCGCCCCGTTCCGTGCATTGTCAATGCCGACCGTGGCCACCGGGATGCCCGCAGGCATCTGTACGATTGAATAAAGCGAGTCCTGTCCGTTGAGCTTTTTGCTGAAAATCGGTACACCGATTACCGGAAGTACCGTAAGAGCAGCTGTCACACCAGGCAGGTGTGCTGCACCACCGGCGCCGGCTATAATGACCTTGAGCCCTTTATCCTTTGCAACTGCTGCATATTGCTCGAGATCTTTGGGCGTACGGTGGGCGGAGATAACCGAAACTTCGTAAGGTATACTGAATTCATCGAGTACGGCAGCCGCCTCTTTCATGATATCGAAATCCGAATCCGACCCCATGAGAATGCCCACGAGGGGAGTGTTTTCTGAAGGTGTTGTCATAGCAGAATGTTAACAGGATGCCGCTGTGTAAGGGTATCCTTTTATTTATGAATTTGCCTAGTTTTGTGTATTTTCACGAGTACAAGAAAAGAAAAGTAACACTTGTAGAGGAAGATTACAATGGCAACAAATCTTGCAGATAAGTACAGCAATCCCGGGCCTCGGTATACAAGTTATCCAACCATACCTTCATGGAGTACCGACGGAGTATCACAGGAACAGTGGAAAGAAGCTATGGTAAAGGGTTTTAATGATAGCAACGACACCACCGGTGTCAGTATGTACATTCATATCCCGTACTGTGAAAATCACTGTTATTTCTGCGGTTGTAACGCTTTTCGTACACAGGATCATTCCTTCGAGCAGCCATATCTCGAAGCTCTCCTCAAAGAATGGCAGATGTACCTCGATGTTTTTCCTGGAACGCTTAATGTCAAGGAAATGCACATCGGTGGGGGAACGCCAACCTTTTTAAGCCCGGACAACCTTGTCAAGCTTGTCAACGGATTGTATGAACATGTCAACCGTATGGACGACTACATGTTCAGTTTCGAGACAAATCCCAGATCGACAACCAGGGAACATCTCGAAGCCCTCTACAGTGTCGGTTTCCGCCGTATGAGTTTCGGAATCCAGGATTTCGATCCGGTAGTGCAGCAAGAGATCAACAGGCTGCAGCCGTTTGAGCTGGTCAAAGAGAAAGTGGATGTTGCAACGGAGATCGGGTTTACTTCGGTCAACTTCGACCTTGTTTACGGTTTGCCGAAACAAACCCTTGCAACCGTTACCGATACGATTGCCAAAGTGATGGAACTCAAACCTGACAGGATCGCCTTTTACGCATACGGACACAATCCTCATATGTATGAAGGGCAGCGGAAGTTCAATGAGAAGGATCTCCCGGTCGGGGCCGTCAAGCAGGAATTGTATGACAAGGGTCTGGAGATGCTTGAATCCATAGGGTATCACGAAATCGGCATGGACCATTTCGCCCTTGAGGGCGACGCTTTGTATGAAGCGGCAAAAAACGGAACGCTTCACAGGAATTTCATGGGCTATACCGAAAACACAACCCAGATGATGCTTGCTCTTGGTTCTTCGTCGATAAGCGACACCTGGTACGCTTTTGCCCAGAACGAGCGGTTCCACGAAGATTACATACGTGAAGTTAACGCGGGCCGTTTTCCCCTGCATCGGGGTCATTTGCTGACAGACGAAGATCTCGTGCTTCGCCGTCATATCCTCAACCTGATGTGTAAGCAGGAAACCTCATGGAAAGATCCGAAGCTTTATTGCGATGAACTCGATGTTGCAAAGTTCCGTCTGGAAGACATGCAGAATGATGGCATGGTAGAGCTGACTGAAGACGGTGTTCGGGTTACGGAAATCGGGATTCCTTTCCTCAGGAACATCTGTATGTCGTTTGATGCCAGGCTCTGGAGATCGGACAGTCTTTCGAAGGCATACAATGTATCTCGTGATATTCAGGCACAGTACATCGAGAAGGCCCGGTTGGCCAAGGAAGCGCAGCAGGTGGGCGGTTGAGCGGCCGATCGCATCATAGGACTGTTTATAAGGGTGGCTGCGTGGCCGCCCTTTTTTATTGCGTCGAAGAGTAATAATGCACAGCAGACCGAATCCATCAGAAAAACATCATGGCAGAATCTCCCTTGAAAATCGGATTCATCGGTAGCGGTTGGGCGCGTATTGCCCAGGCACCTGCCTTTGCCATTCTCGACGGAGTCGAGCTTATGGTGGTTGCAAGCCCGACACGCCGCCGCAGGGAAAAGTTCCGCACGTTGTTCGATGTACCGCACGCTTTCGAAAACTGGCAGGACCTGATCAAATGCGATCTTGACCTGATTTGCATTGCCTCCCCGCCCAATCTGCATCGGGAGATGGCACTGTCGGCGATGGCGTCGGGGAAAAGCGTGTTGTGTGAAAAACCAATGGCGCTCACTGTCGAGGAGGCCCTTGAGATGGCCGCTGCTGCCAGGGATTTCAGCGGTCTTGCCCTGATCGGCCATGAGCTGCGGTTTCATCCGGCAGTCCGGCGTATGAAACTGATGATCGAGAGCGGTGAAATCGGCAAGCTCTACGAGATCCGGGCTGTTGTGACCCTGGCGAGCCGCAACCGGCCGGATCTGCGATATTCCTGGTGGTGTGAGGAAGAGAAGGGCGGGGGCGCGCTCAACGCCATCGGTTCTCATCTGATCGATCTGGCCCGTTTTCTGGTAGGGGAGGTCAGCGAGGTGTCCTGCGACCTTACACGCTACATACCTGCACGCCCGGACCATGACGGAAAACAACGAAAAGTGACTTCGGACGACGGTTTTTCACTGCGGATGAGGTTCGGTGCTTCCTCGCTTGCTTTCGGGGGACTGTGTTGTTGTAATGTTACGACATTGAGCGGTTATACCTCTCTGGCTTTCGAGGCTATCGGGAGCCTCAAGACCATAAGGTTCGACGGGGCCGGCAAGCTCTGGGAAGTGAGTAACGAGGATACTAAAGGAGGGCGTAGTCTGATTGATCCGCCGAATTGGCGTCCGGTCGAACCTGTCCTGCCGTGGGACGAGCTGGTATTACAGGAAAAAATACGTCAGTCTGTGCTTGCGGTTCACGGTATATTTGCTACAGGATTCGCTTTTTTCGCACACCGGATTGTAAGGGCGCTCCGAAGCGGGCAGCGTGAGGCGCCTGATGCAGCTTCCTTTGAAGACGGACTGGTTGCCCAGAAGGTTTTGCACGCATGCAGAATATCCTCCCTGGAAAAACGCTGGATGTCAGTTGCCTGAAATCAGCATTGCAACGAAACGTCTGGAAAAATCCTGCCGGATAACCGTTCATATGGGTGGTAAAAACGCTTATTAGAATATGGAAATGAACGGTAAAAATTCTATTTTTTACATAAGGGTAATGTTTGGACGCACTTCCTGACAGCAAGATCACAGAAGTACAGGAATTATGTTAGGTGATGTTCTGCTGATAAACGAGCAGCACAAGTCTGCGGCAAAAACCATCTTGGAAAGAGTACTCATAGACAGGGGCAAGATGGTGAGGGATAATCCCGACTACAAGTTTGTTGTTGGTATTTCGGGTGAATCAGGTGCAGGAAAATCGGAGCTGGCCCATTCCCTCGCTCTTCTGCTCAAGACCCACGATCTCCGTGTCAAGGTTCTGCACACTGATAACTACTATCGTATTCCCCCTCTCGAACGGCGAGCACACAGAATCAGAAACGAATACAAGCTGGTCGGTTTCGATGAATACGACTGGGAACTGCTTCACCATAACATAGAGGATTTCAGAAACAGCAGGAAAGTGTTCATTCCCTGTATCGATATCATCACCGAAGAGATCGACCAGCTGTTCACGGATTTCAGCAGCATACAGCTGTTGATCATCGACGGGTTGTATGCGATACGGACCGATGATATAGATCTCAGGGTGTTTATAGATCTGACCTTTCACGAAACAAAGATCAACCAGATGCTTCGCTGCAAAGAGCCCACTGATGGCTACCGCTGGAAGGTGCTTGAACGGGAACACCGTCATGTTCGTTCACTCAGGCACCTTGCCGACCTTCACGTTGACAATAACTTCGAAGTGGTAGAGGCAGGAGGCGAAGTTGAGCATCATAGCCGGGAAGTGAACGGGATATGAACGCAACGATACA
This sequence comes from Chlorobium sp., assembly GCA_028278005.1. Lineage (GTDB taxonomy): Bacteria > Bacteroidota > Chlorobiia > Chlorobiales > Chlorobiaceae > Prosthecochloris. The sequence continues at coordinate 12,984 of JANQFD010000014.1, forward strand.
AACCATTCAGAGGCGCAGAAGCATACGCGCATACAAACCCGATCAGATTGATCAGGGAACTCTCGATCTGATCCTTGAAGCCGGAAGCTACGCTCCCAGTGCCATGAATCAGCAGTCATGGCATTTTACGGTTATCCGGAACGGTGCAATACTTGAAAAGCTCGAAGCATCCTGCAAAACGGTTTTTATGGAATCGAACAGTGAGGCACTGCGTGATATTGCCCGGCGGAAGGATTTCAGTGTTTTCTACAGTGCCCCTGTGCTCGTCATTATAACCGGCGACACTGCAGCTCTTGCCCCCCAGTATGATTGTACGCTTGCAATGCAGAACATGATGCTGGCAGCGGCCTCGCTTGATATAGGTTCGTGCTGGATGCACTCGGTGATGATGTTTTATGAAACGGAGAAAGGCAAGTCCATTTTCAGGGATCTGGGTGTTGTTTTCCCAGAAGGTCATAAGCCCTATGCAGCTGCTGTATTCGGGTACAATGCACTGTCGTTGCCTGAACCCGAGCCGAGAAAGAGCGGGAAAGTTACGATACTCGACTAAGGCAATACAGACTCCCACTCCTCATACAGCCGGTCTATTTCCGCACAAAGTTCCTGATAACTTTCAACGGTTTTACGGGTTTCTTCTGCAGGTTGCGAGTAAAAATCAGGTGAACCCATTCTCGATTCATACTCCAGCTTCTGCTTTTCGAGGTCCTGGATTTGTTTTTCCAGTTTTGCGGCATTTCGGTCGACTGGTCCGGATGAGCTTTTATTCGATTGCCTGGGTGAGCCGATTTTTTTTCTGTCAGGGGATTTTTTCTCCGGGACCGACTCCTGTTTTTGTGACGCGGCCCATGCTTTTTCCGCTTTGTCGAGATATTCCGCATACCCCCCGAGATATACCTGAGCGGCACCGTTTTTGATTTCAATAACCTTGTTTACAAGGCTGTCCAGGAAATAGCGGTCATGACTGACCAGTAGCAGGGTGCCGTCATAGTTCTCCAGGGCGTCGATCAGCATCTCCTTCGACCGCATGTCCAGATGGTTGGTCGGCTCGTCCATGATCAGCAGGTTAGATGCCTGCAAGAGGATTTTGGCAAGCGAAAGCCGCGACTTTTCCCCGCCGGAAAGAACCCCGGTCTTTTTTTCGACACTGTCCCCGCTGAACAGAAAGCAGCCGAGGATATCCCGGATTTTCCGCTGTGACTGTGCATCCGGGGCGGCATCCATCATTTCGTCGAGGACAGTTTTTTCCGGGTTGAGGTTTTCGGTTTGATGCTGCGCAAAGTAACTCAGGGAAACGTTGTGGCCGTGAATCCTTTTCCCTTCATGGTCGAGGTCTCCGGAAACAATTCTGCAGAATGTTGTTTTACCCGCTCCGTTTGAACCGACAACAGCAATCCGGTCTCCCCGCATTATATCAAGGTTGAGGTGCCGAAGCACTTCCTTGCGGGTGCCGTCGGGAAGAGGCCATGATTTTGAGACGTTCTCGAGTTTCATGACCTCCTTTCCTGAAGGACGAGCTTTGGGAAAGCTGAAAGTTATTCCCGAAATATCCTGCTCAGGTGCCTGGAGCTCTTCTTCGAGCTTCTGCATCTGGCGGAGCCTGCTTTGCGCCTGCCGGGCTTTTGTTGCCTTGTAGCGAAAACGGTCGACAAAAGCCTTCAGGTGGTCCATTTTTTTTCGGTCGTTCTGGTACTTGGCCATCATGAGTTCATAGCGCTGAGCCTTTTCTGTTTCGTAGTAGCTGTAGTTGCCTTTGTACTCATGAATTGTCCTGAAATTGATTTCGAGGGTTCTTGTCGTGATCTTGTCGAGAAAAAATCTGTCGTGAGAGACAATGACGCAACTGTGTTCATAGTTCTGCAGATAGTTTTCCAGCCAGCGTAATGAGTCAATGTCCAGGTGGTTTGTCGGTTCGTCAAGCAGAAGAAGCGTCGGTTTCTGTAAAAGCAGGCGGGCCAGGAGGAGACGCATCTGCCAGCCGCCGGAAAACTCGGCAATCTTTTTCCTGAAGTCCGGCTGTATGAAGCCCAGACCGGTCAGAACTTTTTCAGCTTCCGATTGCATTCTATAACCTCCGAGCCGCTCGAAATCGAGGCTCGTTTCGCTGAACCGTTCAATAAGACGATGATACTCCGCACTTGCATGGTCCTGATCGGGGGCTTCCAGCTCGTGTTCCATGCGCTCGATGGCCTCCGAGAGCTTGTTCAGCCTCTGGTTTGCTTCAAGCACATAGTGCAGTGCGGTTTTTTCCCGGTCGTCCTCGAAAGAGATTTCCTGGGGGAGGTAGCCCGAGGTTGTTTCGGAAGACCGGATAACCTGTCCGCCGGCAATCACCGTATGTCCTGAAACGGTTTCGTTCATGAAGCGCAGGAGTGTCGACTTACCGGTCCCGTTCAGTCCGACAAGACCCGTCCGGTCTCTGTCCCCTATACGGAATGAAGCATTCAGAAGAAGGTCTTTTGTTCCGGCGCTCAGATTGATATTTCGGCCTTCAAGCATAGTGATTGATTGCGGGTGATCTTTTCTCTTTGTCGGGATTCAAAAGGCGTCACGCACCAGTCGGACGTAGTTATTGATGCGAGCGGCGTCGCCCTGGGGACTCGATTCGAAGTAAAATCCATCGGAAACGTAAGTGTAGAGGCTGAAGTCGTCGTCTTTTCCATCGCTCCTTTGGCATCCGGCTCCGTGGACATCCATCCAGGTTCCCGTTACATATCCGGTGCCTCTCCCGAAACAGATATAAACTGCGCTGCTGCCGCTGCCGTCACTTCTTGCGTGGGTAGTGCTGGTCCAGAACCACGGGTAATCAGCCTCACCTCCTTCATTGGTAATCTGAGTGGTGTTGAATACCGGGTCGATAGCTGCAGAACCTGTGGCATCAGGTGCTTTCGAATAATCCACAATGCTTTGCATCTCTTTGGCGTTGGGCAGCCTCCAGTCGCTGTAGCCGAGATAGTTCCCGCTATTCATTTGTTGAGCCCAGGCAAGGGCTTCCTCCCAGTTCATTCCGGAACGCGGTCCTGTGTTTACTCCGTCGCCGCTGTCATTCTGTGACCACATCAGGCCGGTTGCATTGTCGGTAATCGTCCCGTCTCCATTATCGATAAAGTTGTTGATGCCGTAGAGCGTGTTGCCACGAACAAAGTAAACATACCTCGGTGTAAAGGCTGGTTCACCGGTCGGATATCCCTTGATACGTCCATCGGCGAGGTTAAGACCGAATGCAGCTTCCCGGTTACCGAAGACGCTGCCGGCATAGACGTTGCTCGACCAGAACTGAGCGTCGATATTGCGTTCGCCGGCATCAATGTCGCCATAGGCGAAATCGAAATAATTGGTGTCGACAAAGGGAACGAGACCGGTGGTTTCAGAACCGACAGCAGGATCTGTGCCGTTGAAGTTCATGATGGAATACAGCTGCTTCATGGTTGGCAGCCGCCAGTCGTTATACCCGCCGAAGTTCCGGGCGTTCAGCGTATCGGCATAGGCCAGCGCATCGTCGAAACTCAACTTGTCGTCAACATCGATGTCACCGTCATCGTCAAGGTCCGGGCTTTTTGTCCAGGTGAGCCCGGTGACATTGTCATATACCGTGAGACCATCCGCACTAAGCGTATAATTCGGCTGGAATCCGTCATATTGGGCATCCTGCCCGTAAAATGCTTCGCCGGATGCCGGAGCTGTAATTTCCTGCTCGTTATTGTAGCATTTGTCCTGACCGGTATCCACTATCGGGTAGGTGACGGAAGCCGCCGATCCATAGTCATCAGAACCACCGATCGGGTTGGAGCCGTCCGAACAAGAAAATGTACAGGTAACCGCTGCAAATATAAAAATACGTGCCGTAAAGCTCCGCGCTCTGTTATTGAGGGATTGTGACGTCATCAGATGCATCGTTATGGTAATGCCGGGAGAATAAACAAACAGGTCTGAAAGCGTTTGGGAAAAGAGAGATTACAATGACACCGTCTTTTGTATCTGCAGTATACGCAATGCGTTCAATCATGAAGCAAGTTACAGCGATAATTGGGGAGTTGCTAAAAAAATATCTTAATTGCAGCAACAACCATTGAAACATACAGACGATGAAATC
>JANQFD010000034.1 GCA_028278005.1 Chlorobium sp.
AGGCTTCTTGCGCTTTCTGCATCTTCAAGGTGAGAGGAAAAGCTTTTATCGATGCCTTCGAGTTGACGGAGTTGTTCCAGGGCTTCGGAGAGCTGTACGTACGCGGAACGGTCGCTGTCATAGAGCAGTTCATTCAGGCTCCTGCTCAAACTGAAGCGGGTTTCGGCATGTTCATGCAGGGTGATTTCCTGTTCGACCTCTTCCAGTTCGCCCAATTTCAAATCCAGTGATCGAATCTCATTGAGCTGGTATTCGAGCAGATCACGTTTTTCCTTCAAACGATCTGCATCGGCAGTGAAATGATCCAGTTCTTTTATGCTGTTTTTCAGATTGGAGTAGGTGTTCTTATAGGTGCCGACAAGTGTGTCGAGCTGTCCGAAATCGTCAAGTACCGAAACATGTGTCTCCGGATGCAGGAGCAACTGATGCTCATGCTGGCCGTGAAGATCGATAAGAAGGTCGCCTACCTGTTTGAGTACCTGAAGCGTACATGGCGAATCATTGACAAAACATCGTGACTGTCCTTTTACCGATATCTCGCGACGCAGAAGAATTTCTCCATACAGATCAATACCGGCTTGTTCGAGGATCGGAAGAAGCCTTTCGGCTTTCTCCGGTACCAGAACAGCTTCGACAATTGCTTTGTTGCATCCGGACCGTACCAGGTCGGGACTCGATCTGACACCGAGAACCTGGTTTAAAGCTCCGAGAAGGATGGATTTGCCTGCACCGGTTTCGCCGGTTATAATGGTCAGTCCACTGGAAAATTCAATGGACAGCTCTTCGATCAGGGCAAAGTTTTTGATGTACAGGCTGGTCAGCATAGTCAAAAGATAAAGCTTCAATCACATGAATAACAACAGGACACCTCTCTTTATTTATTCCCCGCTTGCATGGCTGATCCCGGCAGGCAGGGATCAACATGCTCATGTGTCGACTCGTCGGGACTCACGACAATGAACAGAGGTGCCAGGCAGTCACCTTACAAGTGTCACATTCTGCTCAAGCTCTATCATGCCGTTGAATGAGTTGCCTGAAACGTACACTTTGACAAGGTAGATGCCGGAAAGGGCATAGCTGTCGTTATCGTTAAGCCCGTTCCATTCGAAACTCCCGGTCGGTCCTGCAGGTAGTCCTTCGGCAAGGGTTCTGACGGTCATTCCGCTGCTGTCGTATATGCGGGCAGCTATCTGGTAGGCTCCTGCCGGAAGGTTGTAGCGAATCACTGTCTTTTCATCGCCGCTGCCGGCATCCAGGGATAAGATTGCGGGTGTAACCGAAAGTGAAGGGGATTGTTCCAGACTGTTTTCAGTCAGATATATGCTGTTTCTTTTGCCGGGAGTACCACCGAAAACACTCTCCATACAGGAGGACCAGCTTGAAGGTTCACAAGAGGCAAGCTGGTCGTTGAACTTCTCGAGGGAGCGTCCTTTGGTGTTTTTCAGGTAAGGATTATGCCATGAACTGCTATATGATACTGAGTCGATGACTGTTCCGGTGGAATCTTTGAGGGTCACACAGTCAACATCGTTGTTCAGAGAAAAGGTTTTTCGCTTTACGATGAAAATCCTGGCCGAAGAATCACCGGTAAGGTAGGTGTAGTAGTGCACAAGCCTTGAATCAGCCGGATTCAGGCTCTCCTCCGGCACGATGATGCCATACTGGCCGGGAGCGAGTAGATTGTCGGCTGCCTGGTCGTCGGCAAAGTAGTACGAATATCTTCTGCCGCTGGCAGTGGGACAGTCCTGGATATACCAGCCGAGAAGATCCACCGCTTCGGTTCCCGGATTGTAAATTTCCACGAAATCGGGTTGGTCCGCAAGCCCGTCATCTTTTTTCTGGATGGGGGCAAACAATATCTCGTTAATGACCGGGAGTGTTTTCTGCTGCAGGGTGGTCGAGCTACCGGTAAATGATATTTCGTCACTGTCAGTCCAGCAGGCTGATAAAAAAAGCGTAATTGCGATCAGGATAGGGAACGGCCGCATATTGATGTTCATTTGGGGTTCAATGTGCGAAACGTGAAAAGTTTGTCGGAAACCGCAGGAGGTCAGGCCCGGAGAGGATATACCAGGCTATAGCGGTTTATGTCAGTCGGAGGAAGTATCCTTGTCTTTTTTCAAGGGGGTATCTTCTGTGGCCTTATTGAATTCGTCTTCGATCTCTGACTGGGCCTTTTTAAATTCCTTCATGCCTTTGCCGAGACCTTTTGCGAGCTCGGGCAATTTTTTCGCACCGAACAACAGCAAAACGATAAGCAGAATTAAAATAAGCTCCTGGCCGCCGATACCAAACATTGCAATCCTCCGGAAGATTAAACCTTGTAACACTATACAAATGCGATAGTCCTATATAATCAATACCACAGCTTTAAGCAAGTGTTTTTGTTTTTTCGATACATATGTTCATGTAGTTATGTATTCCTGGGTTGAGCGATTGTCGAACATGCCGGAGATGCAAGGCGCTGGGAATGTTGCTGTATCCCGACAAGTCGGGACGCTCAGTTTAGGGTATTGAAGGTGCCGATAACTGTCTCCCCTGCGGAACATTTCTGGCCTTTGGCGATCGAAAGTATGACTCCTTCCGGTACAATGATATCCAGGCGGGAGCCGAATTTAATCATGCCGAACCGCTCGCCTGCCTGAACCGTGTCCCCGATGTCGAGATTGCAGACTATCCGTCTCGCAGCAAATCCGGCAACCTGGGTAAAAAAAACACGGTTTCCTTTTCTCTGCTCGATACCGATCTCCATTCTTTCATTATCATTCATGCTCTTATGATCGAACGCCATGTGATAGTTACCCGGATGATAGGCAAGATGGGTTATCCTGCCGCTGGCGGGAATCCGGTTGACATGGACATTGAAGATTGACATGAAAATACTTACACATGTCGAGTCCGGTCCGGTATAAGGGTGAGACATTTTTTTTATCAATACGACTCTGCCGTCTGCAGGGGCAAGAACGATATCCTGTCCGTCAGGTTTTTTCCGGGAAGGGTCGCGGAAAAAGTACAGGGTAAACAATGCGATACAGGAGGCTGAACCGATAAGAACGGGTTTTACAACGCCGGGGGAGAATAATCCGGCAAGAGCAAGCAGGATACAGATGAGAAAAGTTTTGCCAAGAGTGCTGCGTCCGTAAGGGGAGAACATGTTGGGAACTGTTGACCGGTTGAAATGTTTGCGTTACGACATGTAAGGCCTGGCTTTTTTTGTATCGATGACCGTATGCATGAAGAAGTGTACAGCGGTGATCCGTTTCGATAAGCGCTATCGGCAGATCACGGGAGCAGGTCACCGGTCAGCTGCGTTTTAGATATATAGCCTGATAAGATACACCTAAACTGAGCGTTTCAACAAATGCTCCGTAATAGTAAGTTTATTAATAACATTCTGTTATACTGTATTTGTATAGGGATTATCCCTCACCTGTCTGGTTAAGATGAAAACTGATAAAAGCCGCATTTGTTGAAATCCCGACCTGTCGGGAAATGCCGTTCATACCGGATCTGCTTCGTTACAGGGAACTTGCGGTAGTTCACTACAGCGGCGTTTCCTGTGCCTTGCATCTCCGGCATGCTCGACAATCGCTCAATTCAGGATGCATTAAACTGACAAACCATCAATTTCAAATGCGGCTCACAATGCCACGGGATCTCAACCGCATCGAACGGAAATTTCTTGAGCAGCTTACTGTTCGCAAGCTTGTCGTACAGGGAGAAAGGGTGCTTGCCGCAGTTTCGGGCGGCCCGGACTCCATGGCCCTGCTGTATTTGCTTTGCTCGGTCAGACCGGTTCTGCACTGCACTGTCAGTGTTGCGCACTGCAATTTTCAGTTGAGGGGTGAAGAAAGCATGCTCGACGAGCAGCTTGTTCTGCGTGAAGCCGAAAAGCTCGGGATCGACTGCTTTGTCCGCAGGTTTGATACGAGGAAAGATGCGCGGGACAGGAAACGGTCGATAGAGGAAACCGCGAGAATGGAACGTTACGGTTTTTTCAGCGAACTGATCGAGCTGCACGGTTTCGACAAGATAGCAACGGGGCATCATGTTAGCGATAACGCCGAGACCATACTGTTCAATCTTTTCCGTGGATCTTCGATTCCGGGTTTACGTGGAATCCGTGCTTTTCATGGTCACGTTATCCGCCCTCTTCTGTTGATGCGCAAGCAGGATATTCTGCAATACGTCGAGCAAAAAGGGATCGCCTACCGCGTCGATGCAAGCAACCTCGGAGTAGAGCCGGATCGTAATTTTATACGAAACAGGGTTATTCCCCTGATTGAAGAGCGATTCGAAAACAAGCTGCTCCCCTCACTGCAAAGGCTATCGGAGCATGCTGCCGAAATTGAGGAATTTCTGGAGCTGCATTTCGAGCAGCTGTTGCAAAGTGATGAGGGTTTGTCGCTGACCGGTAACAGGCTGTCGGTGCGATCGCTTGCAGGTCTTTCGGTTTTTGAACAGAAGGAAATTCTGAAACGCGCACTCCAAGATTTCGGCTGCGAACCTTCGTCGAGGATCCTGCATCAGCTTGTCGAGCTTCTCAGTACCCAACCGGGACGCAAGGTGCACCTGCCGGATGGACTTGAGGTCGTGTGGGAAGGGAAGTATATGGTGTTCAGAAGAAGGCAGTAGCACAAAGATTATCCTCTTTACTCCTGCAAACGATGTGAGCTACTCCTGGTTACTTACTCCTTTCTGAAAGAATTCAATCGGCAGATCGGTTTTTACGATAACCGATTCAAGGTTCTGCATCACATCGAGTTCCTTGAGCAAAGCTTTGGCGGGTTCTGTTGTCCGGGTTCCTGAAGCGCTGGATAGTTTGATTGCCGCCCAAAGGAACGTCGAGGCAAAATATGCAGACGTTCGGTTCTGATAGATCCATTCCGTGTAACCTTCCACTCCTTCTTCAAATTTAAGCGAAAGAGCAAGCTGTCTGATGCGGTTCAGATTCCCGAGTGTTTTCATGTCTTTGTTGCCGGAAGTCAGGCTCTGCAGAGCACCGAGTGTCCACTTTGTGGAAGAAAGGGTAAACCAGAAGTGCGACTTGTATATTGCCTTGTCTATAAGGGCCGCCGTCGTTGAATCACGTGTGAGAAAGTTGTTTTCCGGTTCAAGAAAACCCCGTAAAAGCTCCGGACTGTTTGCCATGAGAACCTGACGGCCGTCCGGACGGCAGACCCAGAGTGTATCGGTCACGGCATAGCACGGTTCATTGCCGTACTGCCTGGTCTCGATGCTTTTTTGACGGAGATAATCAGTGGTCAGCTTTCCTTCGAACGATCCCCAGAGAATACCCAGATACTTCTGTTTTTTCGTGTTCTGTTGCTGAAAAGCAACAAGAAGGGTGTCAAGATCCCGGGAGGGAACAATCCCGGTTTCACTGATTATCTGCTGTAATGCCGGAGCGGACTGGAGCCAGTTCATCTCCTGAAGGGAATCGGGTATTACTTCCTGCCAGAAAGGGCTTTCTCTGATATCTTTCAGTCCGGCGTAGATCAGGGCGTCGGATTTACCTGGCAAACGGTCAATCACCGATACAAGTCTCTCGTTCAGCGGCTCCGGTACGGTTTCGGGTTTCGGCCAGTTAACCCATACAAGCTGGGCGACAAGGCCGATTGTGCCTAACATGACTGTAATGAAAAGGATGCTCGGCTTTTTCTTCGCTTTTTTGTCCCCGCTTTGCTGACCGGAGTCTTCTTGTCCTTTTTTCATTCGGGCTTTAGCTGTTGTTCTTGATCGCCTGACGGGCAAGGTAGTCACAGCGATTGTTGTACTCATTGTCGCTGTGACCTTTAACCTTATGAAAGACAACGTTGTGCAATCTAATCAACTCAAGGATTTTTTTCCACAGGTCGATGTTTTCAACCGGTTTTTTTGCCGATGTTTTCCAGCTGTTAACCGTCCATTTTTTCAGCCATTGCTGATTGACAGCGTTGACAAGATAGCTCGAATCACTGTAAAGATCGACATCGCAGGGTTCCTTTAGTGCTTCCAGAGCCTTGATCGCAGCCATAAGTTCCATTCTGTTGTTTGTGGTCGACGGGGAGAAGCCGGATATTTCCCTGCGGGCATCACCGAACATGAGCAGGGCTCCCCAGCCTCCTTTTCCGGGATTGCCGCTGCATGCACCGTCGGTGTATATGGTAACTTTTTTATGCATACTTGTTTCCCATAGACAGAAAAGGCTCAATCACAAAAAGATTGAGCCTTTATGAAACTATGAAAACTAAATTCCTGCGCTTACTTGAGAAGCTTTGCAAGCTCTGCGGTTCCGGTCTTCGACATGATTTTCATGGCTTTTGCGGAAAGGCGTACTTTCACCCAGCGTTTTTCCTCTTCGAGCCAGATCCTTTTGGTGTGGAGGTTCGGTTCGAAACGTTTACGGCGGTGGTTGTTTGCATGCGATACACTGTTTCCATATTTGGGCCGTTTACCGGTCAGTACACAAACTTTGGACATGATAGCTCTGTTTCTCGTTGTAAAAATGAATGCGAATATACCAATTCTTTTGCAAACAAAAAAAGCGGGGCTGCTGTCAGAAGGTGCCGGAACAAAGTGAAATACCTTCACAACGCATCGAACAGCAATACAATACCTTCGGAATAAACAGCCGTTTATAGTTTTTACGGTCTGATGCCGATTGCACAGACCATCATCGAAAGCACATAGAGCAGGGTTCCGAAAGCGTTATACCAGACGGCCTTTTCTTTCGGATTGTCGATCAGTATTTTCTGCATGGGAATCTGGAAGGCAAGTAGTGTCAAGGCTATGCCGGATGTGACATATGCGGACTTTGCCAGCAGAATTCCTATAGCAGCCAACTGGGCAATGTCCATGATGACCGAAGCCAAAATGGCTGCTTTCTTTTCTCCAAGCTGAACCGGGATTGAGGCTACCTTTCTGATATTGTCCCCTACGACGGATTTGAAGTCGTTGAGGGTCATGATGCCA
>JANQFD010000045.1 GCA_028278005.1 Chlorobium sp.
AAACAGCCGATCGACTCGGCCTGCAATACGGCCTCCGTCGTGACTTGGGCGATATCCGCGTTGATACGAGCGTCCCTGAGGGTTTTGCCGAGACCGTACAAACCGAGACCGGGAACAAGCACAACTCTGGGTATCGGATCGAGCATCTCAACGTCTATACCGGCTTCAGACTGCTGCCGCTCGAAATAGGCAGCATACTCTTTTTTATAGCCCTCCACAGCGTCCTGAACTGCTTTTCTGAACCCTTCAGGATCCGCTGCATCGGGAGCAGGAACAATAAGGGGAAGGTTCTTTGTGCGAATAATGAAATCGGGAGTCATGGTCCCTTTTCGTGCTATAGACTCCAAATCGGTGCTGTTGACATATTCCATGATCTCCGGCGATGTCCGGAAATCGAGAATAAAGCTGTCGTAATCCTTGCTCAGGGGCGTTTTTTCTGCAACGCAGGCCCCTCTGATGACCGGAGCAACGTCCTCCGGCGGAAGAAGATCGGCCGGCAAATCGACCGCAGGAAAAGCCTTTTTTCCCCCCTGCTCGATCCTCTCCTCCAGCTCTGAAACAGCACCTATCATCAGGTCATATGCATCTCTGGAACCTTCACCGAACGTTACCAGTCCATGTTTCAGAAGCACGAGGCCTTCCACATTTCTGTTTTCCGCATAGACCTGCTCGGCCGAACGTGCAAGTTCGAGCCCCGGCCTCATGTAGGGAACAATCCCGAACCTGTTGTCGAATACCTCCCTGACGAGCTTCTCCCCGTCAGGTTGATTGGTCAGGGTCAGGAGTGCCTGTGAATGGGTATGATAGATATATTTGTGAGGAAGAAAAGCATGGAGCAGCGTCTCAATTGAAGGTGTCAATCCGTTTCTCACCATGTGATCGGTAAGACTGAACAGGTTGAGAAACAGAAAGTTTTTCAGCTCCCGGTTTGAAAACCTCTTGAGTTCCTCGTCGCTGAGATGATCTCCTGCCAGAATCATCTGCAGCAGTTTCTGAAGAGGTTCTATCCTGACAGGTGTAAAATCATGGGGCGTGACTTGGGACAAATCCACTCCACTGCCTTTGATATAAAGAACATTGACTTTGTTTCCGATAACGTCGGTAAGCTGGCTTTTTACAGAGGTATTGCCGCCTCCATGCATGACAAGCCTGCTTTCTTTCCCGAGCAGACGGGAGGCATAAACAAGTTCGGCAAGCTCCCCGGGCAGCTGACCAACGGTTTGCAGCTCTGCCGCGGTTGTCGTAAAACCGGATTCATCCCAGAGGTTTTGCATACAAATTAACTTCTATATATAAACAGGCGTAAATTATCAAAGAATAATGCTATGTAAGGCTTTGAATATAGCAAAAACCTTACAGCCTGAAAACCCCGCAGATGCCGTGTTCCATTATTTACAGGTTGTTTTTACCTTTGTTATACTGTAAAGCCTCAAAGCTGGTTCCATGGATGCCAACAATGATAAAAAAGCACTCGATTTTGCCTTTCGCTGCCTTGGAAACCGCGAGCATTCGCGTCGTGAGGTAATTGTCAAACTTGAACGCAAACAGTTCGAGCCTGAAGTCATCGAGCGAACTCTCCGGAAACTTGTGGAGCTCGGCCAGCTTGACGACCGTTCCTTTGCGGCAAACTATATCCGGAGCAGGTCGAAAAAAAAACCTTCTGGATATTATAAACTGAAATACGAACTGCTTCAAAAAGGGATTTCAGAGGAAACGATCAGAGAGGCTCTTGAAGACTATGACAACAGCACACATTGTCTGAATGCCGCCATGAAAAAACTGCCGCTCCTCAAGGGCGATGATCGTTGCAGGAAGGATAAAATGCACAGGTTTCTTCTTAACAGAGGATTCGACAACCACACGATAAGGGAAACCATTGACCGGATCTTTAGCTCCTGAACCCGCTACCTGCCGCCTTGATTGACAAGCGTCCCTACACTCTCACCGCTCAGCAACCGGACAAAATTGCCTTCTACATTCATATTCATGACAACAATAGGCAGAAGATTTTCCCTGCAGAGGGTTATGGCAGTAAGATCCATAACTCTGAGATTGTTTTTGAGAACGTCATTATAGGATATGTTTTTATACATTTCCGCCTCCGGATTCTTTTCCGGGTCGGAACTGAACACACCATCGACACGGGTTCCTTTTACAATAACATCGGCTTCAATCTCGACGGCACGCAGTGAGGCCGCCGTATCTGTCGTAAAGTACGGATTGCCTGTACCTGCGCCGAAAATCACAACACGCCCTTTTTCAAGATGGCGTATTGCGCGTCTGCGTATAAAAGGCTCGGCAACCTGCTCCATCTTGATTGCGCTCATGAGCCGCGTAAAAACGCCTTTCCTCTCAAGTGCATCCTGAAAAGCAAGAGAGTTGATGACTGTTGCGAGCATACCCATATGATCCGCCTGCACACGATCCATATCTGCAGCTGCCGAAGACAATCCGCGGAATATGTTTCCCCCGCCAATAACCAGTGCCACTTCAGCACCGAGAGAAAGAGCGTTTTTTACTTCCGCCGCATAACGATCAACTACACGGGCATCGATGCCATACCCTTCTTCACCCGCCAGGGATTCACCGCTCAACTTGAGAAGGATACGCTTGTAGTGTAACATGAGTGCTTCTCCGGATATTTTGTAAAAAAAAAGCCTCGTTCAACGAGGCTTTTCCAGTTACTCACCCAACTGATATCTGATGAAACTGTTCACTGTGACCTGCATATTATGCTGTTTCGCAAAATCATCCAGAACGCCCTGTACTTTTGCATTGCTGTCCTTGATAAACGCCTGTTCAAGAAGTACAACTTCCTGATAGTATTTTTCAAGGCGCCCGGTAGTGATTTTGTCAACAAACTGTTCCGGCTTTCCCTGGCTCAGCGCCTGTTGACGGTAGATCTCTTTTTCTTTCTCTATATATTCTGCCGGCACAACCGACCGATGAACGACAATCGGTGCCGAAGCAGCGACCTGCATAGCAATGTCCCTTGCAAAAACAACTGATTCCGCCGATTTTTCCGCCGAAAGCTCTACCATTGCACCAAGTTTGGAACCCGGATGCACATAACCGGCAACAAGACCTCCCTCCGTTTTGGTATAACACAACCTCTTGAGCTCGATCTTCTCCCCGAGCTTACCTGTCATGGTCTTGATCGCATCTTCAACCGGCTCCTCTCCATAGTTGTCACCAAGGGATACTCCCATCATGTTTTCTACAGAATCAATACCTTTTTCAAGTGCAACCCCGGCAATCGCATCGGCAAATCCGGTAAAATCATTTCCACGTGCAACGAAATCCGTCTCACAGTTAAGCTCGATAATAACACCTGCATCAGCTGCGTCGTTGATTTTGACAACGATAACCCCTTCCCCGGCTTCACGCTCTGCTCTTTTTGCGGCAAGCGCTGCTCCTTTTTTGCGGAGATATTCAACGGCTTTCTGCATATCCCCCCCTGTTTCATCAAGGGCTTTTTTGCAGTCCATCATACCTACGCCGGTTTTATCCCTCAATTCTTTTACTGCTTTTGCAGATATCTGGCTCATTATATGCTTTATGTTAATGTGCTGAAAATAACTTATTCCTGGTTCGTCTCATCTTGCGCCGCTTCCCCATCTTCTTCGGCTGCTTCCTCCATTTCCGCCATCGCCTCCTCTTCGGCATGCTGCTGACGGGCGCTGGCAATTGCTTCCGCCACGCCTTTCACCATCAATTCGATAGAACGAATGGCATCATCGTTTGCCGGTATGACAAAATCCACTTCATCGGGATCACAGTTTGTATCAACAAGGGCAAAAATAGGTATGCCGAGAGAACGAGCCTCTCTTACGGCGATGTGTTCTTTTTTGATATCAACCACGAAAAGTGCTGCAGGAAGCCTGGTCATGTCTGCTATCCCGCCGAGTATTCTGACGAGCTTCTCTTTTTCCCGCATCAGCATCAGCCGCTCTTTCTTGGTGATCATGTCGAATGTTCCGTCGGTTTCCATCCTGTCGATCGCGTTCATTCTGCGGATACTCTGACGGATTGTCGAAAAGTTTGTAAGCATACCGCCCAGCCAGCGTTCGGAAACATACGGCATACCGGCACGTTCTGCTTCCTCTGCGATGATGGACTTCGCCTGTTTTTTTGTTCCGACAAACATTATCTCTTTTCCTGTCATGGCAATAGCTTCAATAGCGTTCATTGCTTCTTCTGCCAGTACCAGGGTTTTCTTGAGATCTATGATGTGCACCCCGTTTTTCTCCATAAAAATATACGGCTTCATTTTCGGGCACCATCTCCTTGCAAGGTGACCGAAATGCACACCGGAACGGAGCATCTCTTCAAGCTGAAATCTTGATGTTGTCTGCGTTTGCATAACTGTATTGGTTTTTCCTCTATTCCGACTGCCTTGCACGGAATCCGGTGCTCAGGCACCGGACACCACCGCACAACTTCCTCCTCGAAGAAGGGTTGCCGGAATATGCGTTGTTATTGGTAAGCGTATACGATAAAAATGTCAACGTTTCGAGAACTGGAATCTTTTGCGGGCTTTCTTCTGACCGTATTTCTTTCTTTCAACCATACGAGGGTCCCTGGTCAGCAGCCTGTCTTTACGGAACAGCAGGCGGTTTTCTTCGTCAACTTCTACAAGAGCCCTTGCAACGGCAAGACTTACCGCACCTGCCTGACCGCTCATACCGCCTCCGTGCACATTGATTTTGACATCAAACTCTTCCTGTTTTCCAGAAAGGGTCAAGGGCTTGAGCGCCTCGTTCTTCCTGTACTCATCCCTGAAGTACTGATCTACAGGCAGCTTGTTGACCGTGACTGTGCCTTTTCCCGGGACAAGAAAGACTCTTGCAACCGAGGTTTTTCTCCGGCCCACTGCATTGATAACCTCTTTCATCACTTTTTTTTTGTGGTTAGTTAACCTTCATTTCAACGGGGCACTGAGCGGCATGCGGATGCTCGGGCCCGGAATAAACCTTGAGCTTTTTGAAAAGCGCTCTTCCGAGATTGTTGTGGGGAAGCATCCCCCACACAGCTTTTTCGATAACTTTTTCCGGACTTTTAACCAGAAGCTGCTTGACATTTTCAATTTTTACACCGCCCGGATAATTCGAATGGGAGAAATAGGTTTTCTGGTCCATTTTCCTGCCGCTCAATCCGACTTTCCCTGCATTGGTCACAATAACGAAATCGCCTGTATCGACATGAGGGGTAAATTGCGGCTTGTGTTTCCCCCGCAATATCCTTGCAACCTCACTGGCAAGACGCCCCAACATCTGGCCTTCTGCATCAACGACATACCATTTGCGCTCTACTTCACCCGGCTTAGCCGAGTACGTCTTGAAACTTATCGTCTTACTCATTCTCGTACGTTGTTTAATGAGAACATTTCCAAAAAATTGTGTCTGGCAATGTAATTTATTTCAAATAATTCTACAAACATTATACCTTGCTAAATCAGTCGGCAGTCTCCGGCAGGCAGCCTGCTTTTTGACGTATACTTTTTGAATTTTGACTTTTCAACGACTTCGATGAAACCTCTTGTAGCCCTTGTCGGTCGGCCCAATGTCGGAAAATCGACTCTCTTCAACCGTATTACACGGAGCAAAAGTGCCATTACCGACAGCACGCCGGGAGTAACGAGGGACCGCCATATTGCTCCTGCGGATTGGCAGGGACGAGAGTTTCTGGTGATGGATACCGGAGGCTACTGTCATGACAAGGATGCTATAAGCACTTCCATGCTTGAACAGACGCTTACAGCCATACATGAGGCTGACGTCATACTCTTCATGGTTGATGTTCGTTCAGGTCTGACCTACCTCGACCTCGACATGAGCAACATGCTTAAAAAGAACTTCCGGGACAAGCCGGTGTTTCTGGTAGTCAACAAGGTTGAAAGCCGTCAACTTGCTTTCGATGCCGAGGAATTTCGCCGAACGGGATTTTCCGAGCCCTGGATCATATCGGCACGGGAAGGAACAGGGGTGGCCGACCTTCTTGATGAAGTTGTCACCTCTTTTCCTGAAACGGACGGGGGGGAAGAAAACGATCCGACAACGAAACTCGCCGTCATCGGACGACCGAATGTAGGAAAATCCAGTTTCGTCAACGCTCTCCTGGGCACCAACCGGCACATTGTTTCCAACACACCCGGAACGACAAGAGATGCCATCGACAGCAGATTCCGGCGCAACGGCAGGGATTTTCTTTTGATTGATACTGCAGGCCTGCGAAAACGAACCAAGATCGACAGAGGAATCGAATTCTACAGCTCGTTGAGAACTGAAAAATCCATTGAGCGTTGTGATGTCGCGCTACTCCTGATCGATGCCGAGCAGGGTCTTGAAAAGCAGGACATCAAGATTGTACAGATGGCTGTCGAGAAAAAAAAGGGGATTCTCATTCTTGTAAACAAATGGGATCTGATCGAGAAAGATTCGAAAACAAGCAAACAGTACAGCGATGATATTTATGGGCATATCGGCAATCTCTCCTGGATACCGGTACACTTCATTTCGGCTCTCACGAAAAAGAACCTTTATAAAGCAATTGACACCGCTTATGAGATATCACTGAACCGCCAGAGGAAAATCAGCACAAGTGAACTCAACAGGTTCCTGCAGGACGTACTTTCGGAATCGCCGCCCTCCTCGAAATCAGGACGTGAACTGAAGATTAAATATGTAACCCAGATCGGTGCGCCCTACCCGGTATTTGCGTTTTTCTGCAACAATCCCGAGTTTGTTCTCAGCAATTACAAACGATTTCTTGAAAAACGCTTGCGGCAGGGATTCGAATTTGCAGGAGTTCCGCTGTCATTACGCTACAGACGCAAATAAAGGGCACCTCTAAAGCCTCGAAACGTTTTCACTGTTGAACTAATACATAACTCAGAAACCCTCTCAACTATTTACCGAAATGTCAGTAATCACCGAGAAGCAGATACTCGAAGCTCTTGAAAACGTCATGGACCCTGATCTGAAAAAGGATCTGGTTTCCCTGAATATGATCAAAGACATACGTATCGATGACAACAACAACATCTCGTTC
>JANQFD010000053.1 GCA_028278005.1 Chlorobium sp.
TCAGTATGGCCAGGGCAAAAGCGATCATAAGCACTGAAAGAGCGGCCTTCCATCTCCGCCGCTCAAGATTCCTGATGATGATACGTATCGAAACGGGAATTTTCTTCTGAAACTCCTTGCGATCGAGAAACCCCGCCTTGTAAACAACCGGCGCTTCCGGACGCATCGCCTCTGCCGGCGGCAACGAAACAGCATGATTCACCGCACTGAGAGCGCCAAAAAGAGCGGCACCCGCACTCAGGAGAACCGATAGTGCAACTTCCTCAACACGAAAATAGTAGATCAGTTCCGCAAAATGATAGAATCCTTCATAAACCCCGGTTAAACCAAGCCCGAGCCAGGCACCGATCGCCGTACCTGCGACAGCGCCGATCACTACCGGAACCATCGCGAAACCGAGATAGTGCAACCCGACTTCCTCGTTGGTGTACCCCATGGCTTTCATCACGGCGATCTGATCTCTCTGGGTACTGACAAGCCTTTTCAGCACAATATTGAGCAGAAACACAGCAACAGCGAGAAAGATAGTCGGTAATACGGTTATCTGGATTCCCACCTGTTTGATTTCATCGGAAATGAAACGGTCGGAAAGCTGTTCACTCCGGCCATACGCTCCCAACGAGCCATAACGCCTGAACATATCGTCCAACCTTCGGATAACATCTTTTTCCGAAGCGCCATGGGCAAGCGTGAGCGACAGATCGTTGAACGCGCTTGTCATGTCAAGCGCCGATTCAAGAGCCTTGCGGCTCATCCAGAACACGCCGAAACGCCGGTTATCCGGAAAAAAGGCTCCGGGTTGAACCTCATAGATGTACTCGGGTGAAAGTCCTTTACCAACAATAACCAACTCCTTCCAGCGCCCGTTGATCACCGCTCCCACACGGTCACCGATCTGAAGACCGTTTGCATCCATAAAAGATTCACTCGCAATGACCTCTTCCGGATGACCGGCCTCGATATAGCGTCCTTCTCGAAGAAAGACGTCATTGAGAACAGGCATTTTCCGATCCGGCATCGATACCAGCCGTCCGCTTGCCGGCTCGTTGAGCCCCGGCACATCGAGCGTTACGTCGGCTATTATTCGAGACCTTACCGCCGCCACCCCGCGAATGCTCCTCACGCTCTCCAGCATGGCTTCAGGCGCACGTTTCGCCTGCATGAAAACATCGGCAAAACGGTAATCACTGTAGTAGCGATCCTTCGTGGTCCTCAAAGAGTACTCGACACTGCTCATCGAAACAAACACCGATATACCGCAGGCAACGACCGCCGCCACGGCAATCATCTGGCCTTTCATGCGCAGCAGTTCACGCAGGAGTTTCCGGTTAAGCTGTTTCATGTTTTCCTACCAGCTCAGTTCCGATGGAGAAAGTTTCCTTTCATTCGTTTCTATTTCGGTTATTTCTCCGCTCCGCATGTGGATCACCCTGTCCGCCATGGCAGCAATGGAAACATTGTGCGTGATCACCAGTGTCGTTGTACCCAGTTCCTGGTTAACTTTGCGTATTACCTCCAGAACGAGTTTTCCGGTCTCGTAATCGAGCGCACCGGTAGGTTCATCGCAAAGCAGCAGTTCCGGACGCTTGGCAACAGCCCGCGCAATCGCGACCCGCTGCTGTTCCCCTCCTGACAGCTGGGCAGGAAAATGGTTCATACGCTCGGCCAGATTGACAAGTTTCAGCGCTTCCCGGGGAGACATCGGATCGGAGGCAATTTCCGTTACAAGCTGGACGTTTTCAAGCGCCGTAAGACTGGAAATGAGATTATAGAACTGAAATACAAAGCCTATCGACTCCCTTCTATACGTGGTCAGGTCATCTTCCGTCGCCGCAGTCATCTCCTTGCCGCGAAAAAACAGCTTCCCTTCCGTAGGCACATCAAGCCCTCCTATGATATTCAGCAGGGTGGATTTTCCGCTTCCTGATGTTCCCAGCAAAACAACAAGCTCCCCTTCGTAAAAGTCGGCCGAAACATCTTTCAAAGCTTCGACTTTTACCTCACCCATCGTATAGATCTTGCTCACCCTTTCAACGTTGAGCACGTTCTGTCTTTCATTCATCACCATTGCATGCCTTGTCTTTCGCAAGCAAAATTATGCCGATCCCTTTACGAGGAGCAGAATACCTTTCTCAAAACCAATCCAGATCTCATTGTCATTGCCGACCCCCGGCACCATGATCAGCTGTAAGCCCAGTCCGTCAAGAAGTCCTGTTATCAGTGAGGCAATCTCCATGGTCGTTAGTTCAGGTACGATCAACCGACGCTCTTTCATTGTCTCTATGCCTTTTTGAAGTGAATCTCTGAACTCCACATAGATCGAACTCATTTCTTTCATGATTGTTTCACTTTGCCGTGAAACCGAGATCCCTTCCATGAAAAGCGTGAAAAAATCACGTTTTTCGTCATAGAGCTTCCTGAAAGCCCATGTAAGACGTGCGGCAAAATCCTCCGCTGAACTACTGTTATCCAGAATATCAGCAAGAATTTTGCCTCCGGTCCCCATGTTATCCCTGAGGACTTTTGCAAGCATGTCTTCCTTGTTCCTGAAATAGTAGTGAAGAAGTCCCCTGCTTACACCGGCCTCTGTTGCGACGCGCGATATCGTCGCCCCCGCATACCCGTATCTTGAAAGCACCTGTTTTGCAGCAGCGAGAATAAGGGCAGTTTTATCTTCAGTTTTACCTTGCATCCCTTCTTGACTTTCAATAAAAAACCTTTATGAAATATTCATCTCACCACCCGGGTTTTCGAGACAACCGATCCCTTTTCCAAACAGAACCCTTGCCATACCAACAACCTTTTAATCGATAGGATCTGATGGTAAACCGGATTTGGCTGGACGTCCATTCAAACACCAACCTAATCATTTCTGTTTCAAGCGCCAAAAGACAAAAAAATTTCGCGTTATACTCTCTTGCAGAGATCTTTAACCTTTAAGAAAAGTCCTGTACATTGTTCAGAAGAGAACAAGTCACACTATGGATTTCTTTGACTCTTTCTATACATGGTTTATGGGACTGGGAGCTGAATACGGCGTCAATCCGCTTGTATTCGGTGCTATCTATATCGGGGCAATTCCTTTTTTCACGCTCAGCCTTGCATGGCTTGTCAGAAACCTGAAACAAAAAAAACCGATCGTACTACCGGCTCTGCTAAGTGGTTTCTTTTTTATTTCAGCATATCTTTACCTCATCGTTGCAGGCAGAAACGTTCCTTACTGGGTTTATCTCTTCATTGTTCTGCTTTTAGGTTTCGGTGCGCTTTCAACGATCAAAAAAATCAGGAAACAGGTCTCAAAAACAGAGAAAACAGATGGACTTTGACTACGACGTTATTGTTATCGGAGGCGGCGCTGCAGGTCTGACTGCCGCCGGTGTTTCCGCCTCTCTTGGCGCTAAAACCGCAATGATCGAGGAAAAAAAGCTGGGTGGTGACTGCACGTGGTACGGCTGCATTCCGAGCAAGACCCTTCTGAAATCCGCCAAGGTAGCGCAAACGGTTCGCGAAGCCGGCCGATACGGCATTAAAACCGACACTATGACGGTTGATTTCAGCACAGTCATGGAACGGGTTCACTCAATCCAGCAAGGGGTCTACAATGAAGCCGATGCCCCTGAAATCTATGAAAAAATGGGCATTACTGTAATCGAGGGGCGCGGAAGCTTCGCCGACGAACACACGGTCACCATCACAAAGGAGGGAATGGATCCTCAGTCAATCCGGTCGAAAAACATCGTCATCGCCACTGGAAGCAGGCCGGTCATTCCACCGGTTGAAGGACTCGATACAGTACCTTACCTGACAAATGAAACTATTTTCTCTCTGAAAAGGCAGCCGAAAAAACTTCTCGTTATAGGAGCCGGTCCGATCGGAACAGAAATGGGCCAGGCATTCGCAAGGCTGGGCTCAGATGTTACCGTTTTTGATTTCGGTGAGCATATCCTTGCAAAAGACCATCCTGAACTGACATCGATCCTGCATGACATTTTAACTGGTGAGGGTATTGCATTCAAACTCAACTCAGCAGTTAAAAAAGTGGAAAAAAAGGGCGAAAGCATTGTGGTTACTGCTGAAAACCGAAAAAACAGCGAATCATTCACGGTTGAGGGGGATGCCCTTCTTGTAGCATCGGGCAGACAGGCAAATATCGAATCGCTGAACCTCGAAGCCGCCGGAATACATACCAACAAACGAGGTATACCCGTCAACGAGAGTTGTCAGACATCAAAACATCACATTTACGCATGCGGAGACGTTACAGGAGGCCTGCAGTTCACTCACATGGCAGAACACATGGCAAAGGTCGCAGCAAGCAAAATGCTCACACACCTGCCCATGAAAATCGACGACAAACATGTTCCATGGTGCACCTATACGGAACCGGAAATGGCACATGTCGGTGAAACCGAAGAAGCATTGAGAAGAAGAAATGCCGGCTATGAACTATATCGTTTCCCTTACAGCAAAATAGACCGGGCTATTACCGAAAGCGAAACCGAAGGCTGGATAAGGGTCTATGCTGCCGGTTTTGATGGAAAAATCTACGGTGCCGATATCCTGGGAGTTCATGCCGGTGATCTGATCAGCGAATTTGCCCTGGCTATGCGTAACGGCGTGACCCTCAGACAGATGTCCGACACCATTCATCCCTATCCTTCGTACGCCCTTGGCAACAGAAGAGCAGCCGATCAATGGTATGTTCGCAAACAGTCAGGTGCACTGGTAGGACTCCTTCAGTTTTTCTTCGGTTATCAGGGCAAAATGCCTGACACCAGTGACCCTGACAGAATCGTTTGAGTATCAGAAACAGATGGAACCAGCTATTTTTTCCTTGTATGCCACCGTTTTTATTATCGGGATTGCTCTGGGCTTCCTGCTCGCGAGAAAAATGCAACCGGTAACGGATGAGACCGCGGAAGCACCTGTACGGGTAGGCCAGTCGAACGTCAGTGGACGCGGTGTCTTCGCAACCCGCAACATAAAAAACGGCGACCTTGTCGAACGCTGCCCTGTCCTTCAACTGGATGAAAATGATATCGGAGGTGAGCTGCTTAACTATGTTTTTTATGGCGATAACGAGAAAAAACGGCTTGTAGCCTTGGGAAACGGCATGCTTTTCAACCACTCGTCATTTCCCAATGTAGCTTACTATCTGGAAGAAACACCATTGGGGCCCGAGCTGATCATCTATGCCCTCCGTGATATTCGAAAAGGTGAAGAGCTTTTTTACAACTACGGCAGCGAATGGTGGACAACCAGAAACATCAGTGAAACAAGTTAGGTTTACCCCTCAAGACAGACCGATATCTCTCTGTTCACACCATTCCCTGAGAAACTCCTCAATTTTAGCAGCTTTATATTCGCTCCACTCTTCAAACAATGCGTTAGCTTGAAGCAGTTCCTTGAGGCGGCTCTCTGCCGTATCCTCATCGGCAAAAAAATCACGAACCGCCGCATAGTGACCCGGAAGGCGTTCATCGACAAAATCAAAGGCAAGTTCCCTGCCTAAATCGAGGGCTTCGCGGTACGGCACCGGTTCAAAGCTTTCAGAATGAACATCAAGCCCCCTCGTTTCATCCAGACCAAGCGTTTCCGAATAATAATATATCTCCCCGTCACGTTTGTTCACGTAGGCAACATTTTCCCCCTGAACCCCCGAACTGACAAAATCAAAAGCCATCCGGATCTCGGAATATTGTACATTCATGTGCATCTGTTTTATTTAAGCTCCTCGACAACAACTCCCATGTTATAAATGAGCACCATATGTCCGTCATGGGCAAACTTGATCTTGTTGCCGTACTCGGTTGGTTCGATGTCAATCCTGCCTTCATATGTTCGGACCGGCTGTCCTGAAGCGGAATAAACCGTTACCTTGCGTTCCAATCCTACCCATTTGGACTGGAAATCCTTAACGCCGCGCTGGAATTTCTGTGAACATCCACCAAACAGAACTACCACAGACAGCAATACAAGCCCCGTAGACCTTTTCAGAATGGTTTTCATTATAAACGCTCCTCCAATATTTTTCTCATACTCTCCCTGCTCAGTTCAACCGGATTGCTTTTACTGCGTGTTCCGGAGACAAGCAGTTCCAGATCTTTTTCTCCTATGCCATAGGCACCGAGTCTGGGAAAAGTCAATGCATCCTGCAAGGACTCAAGTTTCTCCAGCAAAGCATGACAAGCCTCGTCTGTATTCAGTGAAGAGTCTGCATTCAGTAACCTCCCTGCTTTTGCATATTTCGCGAGAAAATAAGCAGCATCCTCCCCTTTTTCAAAAAGCCTCGTGATATTTTCTCTCGTTGCCGAAAAAAGCAGGCTTGCACAGAGCGTTCCGTGAGGTATATCCACATATCCTCCGATGGAGGAGGCGAAACCATGAACAATGCCCAGTCCGGCATTCGCGAGAGCGATACCCGACATGAAAGCAGCATATGCCATCCCGCCCCGGGCCTCGATATCCTTGTCTCCATTTTCACAGGCCCTCATAAATGAGCGGGAAAAATGTTCAATGCCACTGAGGGCGACCGCATCGGTATAAGGAGAGCCATAGGGTGAAACAAGGGACTCGAGCAGCTGAGTCAATGCATCCATACCAGAAGCTGCCGTAAGAGAACGAGGAAGACTGAGCATAAGTTCAGGATCGATAAGCGCAAATTCCGGAATAAAAGCAGGGTGGCGCAGTGAGCGCTTGTAACCGTTTTTTCCGACATGGCTTATGACGGCATTGTTTGTCGCTTCAGTACCGGTCCCGGAAGTTGTAGGCACAGCAATAAACGGCATCTTCGCTCCATCATGCTCCCTGTATCCCGGCTGCCCCTCTATAAAGCGTTCGACAGGCTCATTTTTCAAAAGCATTGCAGAGATCGCTTTCCCGGCGTCAAGCGCACTCCCTCCACCAATAGCCACAACAACGTTTATACCTGCGCTTCCATACTGCTCGACTGAACGGTCAACATGCTCAGGAGACGGCTCCCCTTCTACCGTATAGTGGTAGCACAAAAGCTTTTCGGCACGCATTGCATCAACGAGGGACACGAGACGACCTGAACGATGCAAAGTACCGTCGCCTGTCACCAGAAGCACGGTGTTGCCGAATTGACGTATAAGAGAGGGAAGAATATCGGCCTCTCCACGGCCGAATAAAACACGGGGCTGAGAAAGAAGAGAAAAACTGTTCATAATCAAGGAATCCTGGTATCTTTTAACACTCCCTCCCCTTTCTCCTGCCGGCACCGCACCCCCCTTTTCTTGTCATGGCCGCTCCGCACGCCGGGCACTTCATGCTGCGGCATGGCATTCCGGGACGATGTTGCACCTCGTGCCCGCATTTCGGGCAAACACAAAACTCTTTTTCCGTTCCCCTGCTTTTTTCGTCTTTCATAAAAACTCCTCCCTCGAATACTATTGATTTACCTAAAACAAAAGCCTCAGCGACCTTTTTGTGCGCCGAGTCAAGAATGCGGCCGAAAGTCTGTCGCGAAACATTCATTTTTTCAGCCGCGTCAGCCTGATAAAGACCCTCAAGATCAGCCAGCCGGATAGCCTCAAGCTCATCAACCGTCACGACAATTTCTTCAAGCCTGCCTCTTTGAATCCCCTGGGGCTTGAAACAGCGAACTCTCGGAGTGTCTTCGACCCGCCGGCAACTTTTCGGTCTCCCTGTACGATTACGATTCATACCTAATTATAAGCATATGCCCTTTATTCTGCAAGAAAAATATGTTTTGATTGCATGGCAGCTTGACAGCAGGAAGAGGAGGGAAATGATGGTAAAGATTTTCGGTCAAGGTCGTCTGTAAACCGTCGTGAGAATGTCCCGACTTGTCGGGACGTCTGGATTCCGATCCCGATTTTATGGGGACAACGAAGCAATCAGGACTCCTTGCAGGTTTATCGATGCCCTTCAGTCTTCTACACAGATCTCGGCATTAATGATCGCCTTCAGGGTCACGAATATGAGCATCACGATCACAAGTGTGAGCAACCCGAGTTCGAAGAGTGCAATATTCCTGAACAGCATATCCCCCGTCATATGCATCATCGCAACCGAAGCAAGTGTTTTTGCGGCCAGAGGGAAGGAATATGCCCACCAGGAGAGATAAAAATTGATCTTAGCGAGGATTTGTACTTTAAAAAGAATCAGAATAAACATGAAAAGCGAAAAATAGTAGAGAATCCTTGCAAACGCATCAGGCCCGACTCCATGCTCCATGAGACCTGCAAGTTTTGCATAAGCGATAAAACCGATGGCCGGTGGTGCAAAAAGAATAAAAAGCGTCGGGAGAAGCCTGTCGGGAATAGGCGAATAAAACATCATTCTGTAAAGAACTATCGTAAACAGGGCCATCCAGAACACAAGTCCCACCGAGAAAAAAAACCAGGATATCTCAATGAAACCATGCGGTACACCGGCTATAGGCACAATGATCGAGCCGACGATAGGAATAAACCAGCCAGGAGTTACGTGCTCGATCTTGAAGTGCGTATGGCGCATCCAGATGGAAATGATAATAATGGATGCCACAAACTGCAGGATGGTTCCGATAATCCAGAGGTAATAGGAAATGCCCATGTCCCTGTCGAGAAACACAACACTGAGGACCAGAAAAACTTTTGCGATAAGCGGGAAAAAATTAACCTTGATCGGGTGGTTGAACTCTCTTTTTACCGCATCCGGATGTTTGAGCAGTTTTGTGAAATACACGACACCAACCAGCACAAAAAGTGCAATGGTAAAATAGACAAGCACGTTTGCAGGGCCCTCGAGCACGGGCAGAATACCTTCCCCGTTATGACCGCCAACCTTCTGAACAGCCAGAGAAAAACCGGCCATTCCGAGTACGATTGCGAAAAAGGTAATATGAAAGTTCCTCAATCGTAACGTTGACTCACGTTCAGGTGATACTGCGTTGCTGTTCATGGTTTCAATTGTCGTTTTCTGTTAGAAAAAGATGAATTGCTATTGCGCTGCCACCCTAGTTGTCACCTCAAAAAACGGGGGGTCCTGAATATGTTTTTTAACTGCACAGAGATTGGCAACCTTGATCAGCGCATCTCGATATTTCTCCGGAAAATCATCCGGCAACTCTATGTCTATAGATATTTTGCCGATTCCGCTCCCGTCCTCTCTTCTGTGATGTGTTTGGACAATTCTTATGTCATCTGCAGGAAGATTTCTTTCCTGGCAGAATGAATACACATAGATTCCGGCACAGGTACCGATCGATGCAAGGAAAAGCGAAAAAGGTTCAGGAGCCGATCCTTCACCTCCGTTGCGAGACGACTGGTCAGTCCTGATAGTGAAACCACGGTATTCCGCATCGACCTTTTTTCCGCCTGCAAAAGAAATTATCATTTCGTTCATATGCCGCTAACTTTTAACAATTGTTTATGATAACCGGATATTGTACGTCTGAATATGCATTATTTTCACTTGAAAACAAGACAAACGAACATCTTGACAGAATCAGTCATAATCAAAATTATTTATAAGCATATGCTCATTATAAAACAACAAAAAAAAGCTCGACACATTATTGCATGATGAATTGTCCTGCAAAAAACACACCCGCACACCATACCATCACCTCGGTGATCTCGCTCGAAGCACCAAGAACATCACCGGTTACTCCCCTGATTTTTTTCATACTCATAAAACCTGCAATACCTGAACTCATCATGGAGATTAAAAGAGCAATTCCCGAAAACACAAGGTTAGCGTTTGAAACCGTCAGCAAAGCTGCGACGGAAAATGACAAAGCGAGAAGCACATGAGAAATTCCCGCACCTTTGACAAAACCGGAAGCTGTACCACCTTCTTTGCGTGCATAGGGAAGTGTTGAAGCGAGGAAAACCTGAACAAGGCGCGCAAGCATGATCCCGGAAACGATCCAGGAATACAAATCCTGTGCAAGAAGTTCAACAAGGAGTATCCACTTGAAAAGGATAAGCAGGATCAAGGCCGTTACTCCGAATGAACCCACAGCAGGATCTTTCATGATACGCAGACGTGCCTCGACACTCCCGCCGCCGAAAAATCCATCGGCAACATCGGCAAAACCGTCGGCATGCATTCCCCTTGTCATAATAATCCCTGTAAACAGCACCGCAGCTGCAGCAATTTCGTTACCGAAAACAATCACAATCAGGTAACCGGCTACAGCCTGTATTGCACCGAGCAGAAGACCAACCGCGGGAAACCAGTAGAGAGCCTGGCTGAAATGGTCAGTATCTTTTCCCGGCACCCTCAGCAGTGTCAATGTTCGTAATGCTGTTACAAGTCCCCTCAACATCCGGCATCATATTTTTTGAGAAAAGAAGCAACTGATGCAACAAATGCATCCGGCGTCTCCTCCTGAGGCAAATGGCCGCAATCAGGAATAATCTCGAGCTCGGCTCCCGGTATTTGTCCGGCAAGCCTGACGCTTTCCTCTGTCTTGACCGTCAAGTCATGCTCACCGGTTATAACAAGAGCAGGTATTTTCAGACCGGAAAGTTTTTCTTCAAGACCCAGATGATGGGTTTCGAGAAACAGCTCCCAGAAGGCTCTCGACCAGTCCCCGATCATAAGGTCATTTCTGAATGCTGCAAGCGTTTCATCACCGAGCAACGACTTGTTGTGCCAAAAACCGCGGATGTTCCGGTCGTACAGACGTGTAATCAGAAACTTCATAAGTCGTGAAAATACAGGGCTCATGCTTTTTAGCACTGGTTTCATGAAAGCAGGCACCTCGCTGGCAGCATAACCACTGTAAATCATTGCCCCGGCAAGTACGATCCCTCTCACATGCTGTGGATGTCGCAACGCTGTCAGCAAAGCCAGAGTCCCTCCGGTGGAATTACCGATAAGTACGGCATTCTCATATCCGGCTTCCTGAATAAGCTGCACCACAAGATCGCATTGGGCTTCAGGTGCATAACATGCATTATTTTCGGCTGATGGAACGGGACGAGAGGTCAAGCCGAAGGCCGGACGGTCGAAAACCAGCACCGTTGTCTCTTCAGATAGTGGCCGGATAACATAACGCCATGAACGTATGCTGAGAAAACTGCCGTGAAGCAGCACTATCAAATGCTCACCCTTACCGTAGATCTTGTAGTGAACCCTGAATCCTCCCGATTCGAAGAACCGGCTGTCGGCATCTGCAAACTTTTCCTGGAGTTGTTGAAACGAATTCATGACAATAATTGCGAGACCCTATTGTTTTTCCGAAACCCTGGCTGAGCTGAACGTAGCCATTTCATTATATATTTTCACGGCCCCCTCGATAACCTGCATGGCCAGTGCCGCACCGGTTCCCTCACCAAGTCGCAGATCGAGGTCAAGAATAGGTCGTGCTCCTATTTTGCTCATGATTCTCTTGTGTCCTTGCTCGTTGGAAAGATGACTGAAAAAAAGATAGTCACTCACCTTGCATGATAACTTCATAGCGGTTACAGCACCTGCCGATGAGATAAATCCGTCAACCACCACAGGCATTCCGACTGAAGCCGCGCCGAGTATAAGGCCGCAAATTCCCGCAATTTCCAGTCCCCCGATCGATGAAAGTACGTCCAGGGGTGTAGCAAGATTATTACCGTTGACTTCTATGGCCCGTTTAATCACCGATATCTTGTGATCAAGTTTTTCGTTGTCAATTCCGGTCCCCCTTCCGGTTATCGACTCGACCGGAAGATCGAGCAAAACCGCAAACAAAGCTGTCGCAGGCGTTGTATTGGCGATCCCCATTTCACCGGTTGCAAGGAGGTGGTAACCATCCGCATGTGCCTCTCTGGCTAAAGATACCCCGATCATTACCGCCTGCAGAGTTTCATCCAGGCTCATTGCAGGACCTTTCGCGATATTGGAAGAAGCTTTCCGTACTTTCCTCTGCCTCAGGCCGGGATGATCGGGAAAATCATGATTTACCCCTATATCGACCACATCGAGATCTGCCCCTGCATGCCGGGTAAGCACGTTTATCGCTGCTCCCCCGTTAAGCATATTATAAACCATCTGCGGCGTCACTTCCGCCGGAAAAGCGGAAACGCCCTCCTCGGCAACCCCATGGTCCGCGGCGAAACAAAAGACTTTTTTCTTTTCGAGAACGGGTCTGCTTGTACCGGCAGCTACGGCAAACTTCATTGCAACCTCTTCCAGACGCCCGAGGCTTCCCTGAGGTTTTGTCAGATCGTCAAGATGAGCCTGAATTTCCCCGGTCAATGCATTGTCTACCGGTCCGATGCCGGAAAGAATGCTCTGAAATTCTTCGTACATGGATGTATAATCGTTTATAGATAATGTGTAATCGTTTTCCCGTCCTGAAATAGTCGACAGCTGTCGCTATTATTTCAATCTCATCGGAATGCCGCTGCAGAGAAACCATGCCTCGGTTGCAATCTTTGCCACCTGCTGATTGATACTGCCGGCTATATCGCGAAACTCTCTTGCCATGGCATTGTCAGGCACAATTCCCATTCCGACTTCATTGGATACGAGAATGCAGTTAGAATGATGATTTTGCAGAGCATCAGTAAAGCGCTCGACATAGGTCATAACCTTTTTTCTTGATTCCTGTTTGTAGAGAAGGTTTCCGGCCCAGACCGTGAGACAATCAACAATGACAATGTCTATATCCTTTGGAATTTCCCGTAAGACCATGTCTATATGCAGAGGTTCCTCAAGGGTTAAAAAACCGGCACCGCGCTCCTCCCTGTGCTTCTGAACCCTTGCAGCCATTTCCTCATCAAACGTTTCTGCTGTAGCAAGAAAGGCCTTTTTTCCATAACGTTCGGCGCACTGCAGAGCAAATGCACTTTTGCCGCTTCGCGCCCCACCTGTAAGAAAAATTATGTCTTTCATATTCTGTCATATCTCTAAGTATTCCTTGTAGTCACCTCCCGCCAGACGTTACAGATCCTGTGGGCCAACCGGGTATCCGATCGATCCGCGGTCGATCAACATAGGGGTTTACCGGAAAAACAGAAAACTTTGAAGAGTTTTTTTGAATTGAAACAATAATTAAGTAAAATATCATAGGCTTGGAACATTCTATCAACCCCTGATTATACTATACATTTCAATGAAACAAACCGGAGTATGGCTTCTGTTGTGCTCAGCACTCATCTTCACTCCCACGCATTCCCTCGTGGCAGAGAGCAGTGCTTCAGGAAAAACAACCGTTTCCATAAAGCTCCCGGACTGTATCATTCTGCATTATTATTCAGGACTCACCATAAATTTCGAGCAGTTTACTTCCCCTGTAGACGAAGGTTCGGCAAATTTTGATGTACAGTGGTCAGGCGAAGCAAGTAGCGGGAACGCTCTCTCCTCGGAAAATAAAGGTGTTGCACTGCCCAATGAAGTCTCTCTTGAACTACCGAATGTGTGGGCTGTAAGAGGGCTTTCACCTTCCGGAAACGCCAAGATTTCCATTTC
>JANQFD010000073.1 GCA_028278005.1 Chlorobium sp.
GAAGGATATCTGACAGAGAAAGGTCTTATCCCGATGCCGAAGGAAGAAAGGGAGAGCTATGCGAAAGTTGCAGCGGAACTCACACCGATCTCCTGTGGCGAACTGTAAAGGAGTGCAGGTGGTTATATGTTTTTCTGATGATACAAAGGCCGGCTGAGTATTTGTCGGCCTTTGTATCTCTCTTTTTTCTTTTGCCTTTTACAGGTTGCTGTACCCGATTTACATGCAGCAGACAGACAATCAAAACAGGTGACCGAAAACAGCAATGCAGGAAGTAGTGAATAAAACAACCGTGGAAAAACGAATTCTCGCTCCAAGGGACAGCCGTAAAACAATAGGTACCATACATGTTTCAAAACCGAGAATGGTCTGCCGTAATGTCAACGTTTATTATGGCGACAAGCAGGCTATCCGGAATGTCTCGATAGATATCGGGTGTAACGAAGTTCTTGCCATGATCGGTCCTTCGGGGTGCGGCAAATCGACCTTTTTACGTTGCCTGAACCGTATGAACGATACCATTGACAGTTGCTGGGTGACTGGTGAAATACTGTTTGACGACAAGAATATCTATGATCCTTCGATTGATGTCGTTCCCCTCAGGGCACAGGTTGGAATGGTTTTTCAGAAGCCCAATCCGTTCCCGAAATCTATATACGAGAACATTGCCTGGGCGCCGAAAATACACGGCATTGTCGAATCGAAATCGGACGCGGACGAAATTGTTGAAACATCT
This sequence comes from Chlorobium sp., assembly GCA_028278005.1. Classification (GTDB taxonomy): domain Bacteria; phylum Bacteroidota; class Chlorobiia; order Chlorobiales; family Chlorobiaceae; genus Prosthecochloris. The sequence continues at coordinate 737 of JANQFD010000073.1, forward strand.
CTCCTGAAAGCCGGACTCTGGGAAGAGGTCAAGGACCGTCTCGATCAGCCCGGTACAGGTCTTTCAGGCGGTCAGCAGCAGCGCCTCTGTATAGCGCGTGCAATTGCGGTCAGCCCGGAAGTTATTCTCATGGATGAGCCTTGTTCCGCACTTGATCCTATTGCTACCGCGAAAATCGAAGACCTCATAGAGGAACTGAAAACACAGTATACGATTGCCATTGTCACGCATTCAATGCAGCAGGCATCACGTGTTTCACAGAGAACCGCATTTTTTCATCTTGGTGACCTGATAGAAGTCGGCATGACCAAAGATATTTTTACCAAACCGTCACACCAGTTAACTGAGGATTACATTACCGGACGTTACGGCTGATGTAACCGATCAACAATCGAATCATGTCACCACTATTGCTGCTTCTGTCGTTGCTGGTGCTCTCCGTTGCCGGATTTTTAATCGGGCAGCGCAAGGCTCTCAATCTTGCCGGGAGTGTTGGAGGAACGAGCCGTCTGCATTCACTCCCGGTGTATTACGGAGCGTTGACCGCTCTGTGGTGCTGCCTTCCGGCGTTTTTCATGTTTCTGATCTGGCTTGGCTTCGAACAGAGTATCATTACCGCCCTCATGGTTGCCGATCTTCCCGACGAGGTTCGGGCACTACCTCCGGCACGGCTTAACGTATTGATCAACGATATCAGGAGCCTCGCAAGCGGGAATATCGTTTCCGGTGAGATTACACCCCTGATGCGCAATGCGGCCGCGCAGTATATCAGCCTCAAGGGCATTGGCCAGATGATTACCTCGGTTATCGTTCTGGTTGCTGCCGTAGCAGGCGTACTTCTGGTTCATCGGCGGATCAAACCCGAACTCCGTGCACGTAACCAGGTGGAGAACGTGGTTATGGGGCTTCTTGTTGTCTGTTCCACCATAGCGATTTTTACGACAATCGGTATCGTGCTCTCCATTCTTTATGAAGCCGTCAGATTTTTTCAACAGATACCGGTCACGGATTTTCTTTTCGGTCTTGAGTGGAGTCCGCAGATGGCGATCAGGGAAGACCAGGTCGGATCGTCCGGCGCATTCGGAGCCGTACCGGTTTTTGCCGGAACCATCCTGATTTCAGCTATCGCCATGTTTGTGGCAGCTCCGATAGGATTGATGTCGGCCATTTTTCTTTCTGAATACGCTGACAGGCGGCTGCGGGCGGTTGCAAAGCCACTGCTGGAGATTCTTGCCGGTATTCCAACAGTTGTCTACGGTTTTTTCGCAGCTCTGGTTGTCGCTCCCATGATTCGTAACAGCGGAGCGCAACTTGGTATCGATGTCTCTTCCGAGAGTGCCCTTGCAGCAGGTCTGGTCATGGGGGTCATGATTATTCCGTTTGTTTCATCGCTGTCTGACGACGTTATAAACGCTGTACCTCAAACGCTCAGGGATGGAGCATACAGCGTCGGTGCAACCCGATCGGAGACAATCATGCATGTTTTGATTCCGGCCGCTCTTCCTGGAATTGTAGGAGGGCTCCTGCTTGCCGTATCGCGTGCGATAGGTGAAACCATGATCGTTGTTATGGCGGCAGGCCTGTCTGCGAACCTTACGGCAAATCCATTGCAGGCAGTAACAACAGTAACCGTCCAAATCGTAACCCTGCTTGTAGGTGATCAGGAGTTTGACAGTCCAAAAACCCTTGCGGCTTTCGCTCTTGGGCTTGTTTTGTTTTTTGGCACGCTTTTTTTGAACGTCATCGCTCTGACTGTTGTCAGGAAATACCGGGAGAGATATGAATAAGAGCACAAGGAAGTCTGCTGCCCGGAGTTCTTCCGGGCGAGTAAAGACGATAGACATTGTCAACAAGGGATTGAAACGCAGGTACGGAAAAGAAAAGCGCTTCAGGTTTTACGGTTTGCTGTCGATCATAGCAAGCGCCGCGTTTCTGGCGTTTCTGTTGACAAGTATCGTTTCTAAAGGTTATAGCGCTTTTTTGCAGACCTATATCAAGCTTGATGTTCCCCTTGAAGCCGGCATGCTTGACAAGCAGAACCCCGGGCGTTCGGATTTTCAGGGGATTATCAAAGAGGCGATAAAGGATTATTATCCCGGTGTGACGGAAAGACAGGATAAACGGGAACTCTATTCGCTTTTCAGCTCGGGAGCGGCATTTCAGCTTCGCGATGAAGTGTTGAACAATCCTTCCCGGGAGGGGTCGACGATAAGCCTGTGGGTGCTTGCCGATGATGATGTCGACATGCTCATGAAGGGGCATATCAAAAGAGAGGTGCCGGAAAGCCAGCGTCGATTGAGTGACAAACAGCTTCGTTGGATCGAGCGGCTGGAGAAGGATAACAGGATCGAGAAGCGTTTCAACACAACGTTTTTTTCTGCCGGTGACTCGAGGGAACCTGAACTTGCCGGTATATGGGGAGCTGTGAAAGGATCGTTCTATACCATGCTGGTGACTCTCATGCTTTCGTTCCCGATAGGGATTGCCGCTGCGGTGTATCTCGAGGAATTTGCTCCGAAAAATCTTGCAACCGACTTCATCGAGGTGAACATCAACAACCTCGCTGCGGTACCTTCAATTGTGTTCGGTTTGCTGGGTCTTGCGGTTTTCCTTAACTTTTTCGGCATGCCTCGGTCAACACCTCTGGTTGGCGGTATCGTTCTGATGCTTATGACCTTGCCTACGATAATCATTGCAAGCCGGGCGGCGCTCAAGGCCGTGCCGCCTTCGATCCGTGAAGCCGCCCTGGGCGTCGGTTCCTCAAAACTTCAGGTTGTCGCCAGTCACGTTTTGCCTCTTGCCCTGCCCGGAATGCTCACCGGCACCATCATCGGCATGGCACAGGCGCTCGGTGAAACCGCGCCGCTTCTGATGATCGGTATGGTTGCTTTTATCGTGGATATTCCGGGGGGCTTCACCGATCCCTCGGCGGTGATGCCGGTACAGATTTATCTTTGGGCTGACAGTCCGGAACGCGCATTTGTCGAGCGGACTTCGGCTGCAATTATGGTGCTGCTTGCTTTTTTGATTTCGATGAACGCGGTTGCGGTCGTTTTGAGAAAACGGTTTGAAAGGCGGTGGTAAGGCCAACAGGGTATTCAAAGATGGGCATCTCTATTTATTGTCATGAATCCCGATCTGTCGGGATCAACGAAGCAATTGAAGCGCGGAATAAATAAATAGAGGTGCCCAAGATGTAACAGTTTTGTAACAGGGGGGTATTGTCAACAACAGCTCCAGTGTATACCTTGCATAACAGTTTTTGTGTTTTTTTCAGCTTCGGGGATTTACCGAATTTTTCACCAGCACCGGATGGTATCCGGCATGATGAATCGACATCGGCCATGGAGACTCCAAGGCGACCACAAAAATCGAGGATCTTATCGAGGAATTACGGGGCAGTTATACTATTCTTATCGTAACACATAACATGCAGCAGGCTTCCTGCGTTTCCGATTATACCATGTTTTATTATGAAGGGGATCTCGTAGAGTACGCACCTGCAAAACAGTTTTTTACGAATCCCGGGGATCAGGTTACGGAAGATTACATTACCGGGAGGTTCAGCTGAAAAACAAAACTCTATTTCTATGGCGGACAGACCTGTTCACGAGCACATCAAGGATCTATCAAATTCACTGGTTATCCTTTCCGACAAGGTTTTAAAAAACTTTACCGCTTCCCTGCAAGCCTTGTTACGTCCTGCTGAATCCCTCGGCGAGGACATACGTCTTGCCGATGGTGAAATCGATGCTTCAGAAGTGCGTCTCGAAGAGCAATGCCTTATCTTTCTGGCGCTTCAGCAGCCGGTGGCCCGGGATCTGAGAACAATCATCACCATCCTCAAGATAAACACTGATCTTGAAAGGATCGGTGACCTTGCCGTCCATATCTACGAGAGGATTCCTGAGATCAAACCGGGTTTTCTCGACCATTTCCAGTTCGAAAAAATGGGGGAACTTGCCAAGGAGATGGTCCAGAAGTCAATACAGGCCTTCGTGAACCGGGATCGTCAGCTTGCCGAAGAGGTTTGTGATATGGATGAGCAGCTTGATACCATGCACCGTTTGGTTTTTAAAAAGGTCTCGGTGGAACTTAAGGGTGCCGTTGAGGACACCAACCAGTATATTGTTGCCATGAGCATTTCACGCTACATAGAAAGGATAGGCGACCATGCTACCAGAATAGCCCGTGAGGTCATCTATCTTGTTACCGGCGAGATAGCTCGCCACACAGAGGGATCTTTTGAGAAGCTCATCCAGTCCTTGAAGGATTAAGCCCGCATGTATATCTGACAGCATCGTTCGATCTCTTTACAGATGGATAAGTGGGGCACCTCTATTTATTGTTATGAGCGGTTCAAGAGCAAGGCGAACGGAGCGCAGAAACCGGAGTGTACACAGAGTACATGAGGATTTCGAGCACCGCTCAACGATGCAATTGAATCGCGGAATAAATAAATAGAGGTGCCCTTTATTTTTTGTTTGCAATTAACCCTAACACTCAGCTAAATTATCTCCACCTGTATTGAGCATCCGGTCAAAGTTCGTTTAGTACAGTGCTTTTGCCCTGTATGGCTGTTGTTGCATGCGATGGGTGAATTACTGCAATACGAGACCTGTTATCAGCGATGTCGATATCTCTTCAGAAACACGTTTAGCATATACTGAAAATGAAACTTTTTGGCAAAAAAAGCTCTGCCGACAGTAGCGGCGGTAAAAAGGGAATAGAGAAAGTTGCCCGTCCGGATGCGTTTACGATCAAGATCGATCCTGCAAAGTTCAGCCTTGCGACAAAGCCCGAAGTGCCGGTTAATGAACAGCTTGAAACGCTCAAACAGAAGCTGACAAAGCTTTCCTCGAACGTCGAGAACAATCTGATGCTTGTCATTCGCGCATCGACAAAGAAAAACAGCGACCTTGCCCAGTCGGCATTCGAGTTTGACAAAGAGTACATTCAGAAAGGAAAGTTCGAGGTTGAATATCTTTGCCTGGCATACAGCTGTTTCCAGGATCTCGGCGAAGAGAACACCAGGGTTGTCGATACGGCCCGCGAGATCATGCAGAAACTCGAAGTCATCGGCCAGTACGCACTCAACATCGCTGACAAGACCGAATATATCCAGCTTGAAAACATCGAGATACTGCACAGGGATGAATATGACCTGAAGCCTATGGGTGACGATGTGGCGGAAATGATCAAGAAAGCAGTTGAAGCATTTGTGAGCGGCAACAGCAAACATGCCCAGGAAACACTTGATATGATGGCAAAGATAGACGGGATTTACCAGAAGGCGGTTGCCAAGCTGAAGGCAGAGGCCAATAATGATAATATCACCAATTCAACCGGCATCCTGTCAGTTATCGAACATGTCAAAATGTCGGCAGATATCGCCTGTGATATTGCAAGAAAGGTTCTTTAACGGCAGGCTGTCTTTTACACGTTGTTGACAAAGAGGGCGAATGGTTGTTCGCCCTTTTTGCTTCAGTGCCCGGTTTGTCTTGCCAATGTTTTTCGATCTTGAGTATTTTCCGTCATCTCTCTTTTTCATGCATGGTGCGCGCAAATGAAATGGTTCAAGGATAACTCTTTTGCACTTGTTACAGCACGGTTCGTGCTTGCCTTCTCCTGGATATATCAGGGGGTTGTTCCCAAGCTTGTCTGCATGCATCCTGGAGAGGTTGCACTTCTTCAGCATGTTATCAAGGTCGAGGAATTGGCCTGTTCCCTGATTACATGGATGGGTTACGGAGAGATAGTATTCGGGATTGTTCTTTTGATCACAGGCGTTGCATGGGTTTTCCTGCTCAATGTTTTAGCTTTGCTCATGCTTCTGGGTTACGTAGTGGTTTTTCAGCCGGATCTCTTAACACTTCCGTTCAACCCGCTGATTCTCAATGTATCGTTGATCGGTATATCCCTGATTGCCTACAATGAAATCAGAAAAAACAAGGATCCTGGTGCACTCTGAAAAGAACGGCTTGGCGATTGAGCCCGGTGCAATCGTCAGAATATTTCTTTCCATATCAGTTGTCATCATTGCTGCAGCAACCCTGCTCGGTGCTGCAGGAGCTGTGACGGAAAGCGGGTTTCTCAAGACGGTTCACCCCTATATTTTTTTTGTGGGATTCGGCAACCTTGCCATCCTCATTCTGAACCGCTATCTCATTTCGGCGATCTATCCCGAACTCGAGGTTGACACCGAAAAACAGATGCGCCGCATTTACGGTGTTCTGCTCTCCGTCGTTCTGATTGTTCTTGCCGTTTACATGGAGATTCCTCTTCTCAAGGCAGCTGTCGGCCTGTTTCTGATCGGTATCGTATCGTCAGCCGCAAAGGAGATTTTTACCACACTTTCCATCGGAAAAATGTGGCGGGAGGTTTCTGTTCGTTACTATATTTTTGATGTGATATTCCTCATTGTGGCCAATCTCGGACTCTTCACTCTCGGACTGAAAGAGGCGTTTCCCGAAACAGGTCTCATCCCTTTTTTCATTACCCAGTCGTCCTACTTTCTCGGGTCGTCTTTCCCGTTGAGTATCAGCGTGATGGGATTTCTCTATACGTATCTCTGGCGGCGTTCACCGGTCAGCGAGCTCGCTAAAAAGCTCTTCAGTCTATGGTTCTACGTTTTTGTCGGCGGGGTGCTTGTGTTTCTCGTATCAATTCTGATGGGAGACTACCTTGGCATGATGGTGGTAAGTCATACGCTCATGATGGGGGTTCTGGTACTTCTTTTCGGCTTTGTACGCTATCTGTACAGCTTTTTCCAAAAGCATTTCAAACATCCGGCGCTTGCTTTTCTGCTTTCCGGACTTGCAATGCTTCTGGCGACAAGCGCTTATGGTATCATGAATATCTACTATTTCGAGCAGTTCGGTTCAGTCCCTCCCATACAGGGTGACAGAATGTGGATTTACCACTCGCATACACATGCCGCCCTGCTTGGATGGATTACCTTTTCTTTCACAGGGATGATGTATATTATTGTTCCGGCTATCGTGAAGTCGAATTCTCTTGCTTTCTTGAGAACCGATAAAGCGCTATCGGAGCTGCTCGACGCAAAAACCGTCTCGGGAGCGTTTCGACAGTTATCGGTCTCTCTGGTATCGGCTACGGCCGTACTTCTCGCATTCTTTCTGGAAAACAATACGTTGCTCTGTGTGGCAGGAGTTGTTTTCGGAGGAGGTATATATTATTCGAGAATCAACCTCAAAAAGGCTTTTAACGATTTGTCAACGCGCGCTACAAAAGGAAAAAGGAGATGAACAGCGGTTTTCTGTTACGAGGCATGAGTAGGGGTATCTGGTTGCTGTTACTCATTGCAATGCCTTATCAGGCATACTCATATGACGATGAGCACTACCGTATGCTGCAGAAAGGGGTCAAGGCATGGAACAGTATGAAAAGCGGTCAGCCTGAAAAACCCTTTGATCTCAGTGGTGCCGACATGAGAGGTAAAAACCTCAAGGGCGTCGATTTCAGCATGATGAACCTGAAGGGTGCGATACTGAGCGGTGCTGATCTCAGCAATGCCGATTTGCGGGGGGCATCCCTCGACAAAGCGGTATTGAAAAAAACACTGCTGTATGACGCGCTTCTTCGTTCCGCATCGTTGCGCGAAACCGATCTCGAGGAAGCGGGACTTGAAGGCGCCGATATGCGGGAAGGTAACCTTGACGGGGCGGTGCTTAAGCAGGCTGATCTTTCAGCAAGTCTCTTGAGAGAGGCGAGTCTCAGAGGCGCCGATTTGCGGGCGGCCGACCTCAGAACAGCTGATATCGCCGGCGCAAACCTCGATGGCGCCTACCTTTGGCGTGCTGATCTTGACGGTGCGAATCTCGACGAAACTGTCGTGACGACGATTACCGTTGTTGAAACCGGTAAATATGCCGATCAGGCCTGGGCTGACAGGAAAGGTGCCGTTTTCAGGGGCATGGAGAATAAAACGAAAGGGACTATTACAGACAGGGGAGGAGCTCTTGAGCAGGGAAAAGGTGCTGAAGTTGTTTTGAAAGAAGCGGAAAGCGCACCGTCTGTAAAAGACGACACGGCAGAACCGGTTCTCAATAAAAGCTGGCCGGTGAACCCTGTTGAACAAAAGATACGGTTCGGCGTGACGCGCGAGAAAGCAAGTGCACTTGCCTACGATGTGCACCAGCGCGAGCTCCTGGTAGAAAGTGTTTCCGGATGGAACAGGATGAGAAAAGAGAAGCCCCAGGAGCCCATACGTCTTGCAGGGGCAAAGATGAACAGGAAAGTTCTCGACGGAGCGAATTTGCGAGACGCTGAGCTGAGGGGCGCCTTGCTGAAAAGAACAGATCTTGTCGATGCGGATCTGAGGGGGGCAAATCTCAGGGAGGCCAATCTTCGCGAGGCTGATCTGACGAATGCGGATCTTCGGGGTGCAGATCTTCGGGGAGCGTATCTCTGGAGGGCCAATCTCGATTGGACGAAGTTAAACGGAGCTATTGTCAATACCCATACTGTCCTTGAAACCGGGAAAAACGCAACGCCTGCATGGGCTGCAAAAAACGGTGCGGTTTATCGGCAATAGTCTGGAGGAGGGAGTTGAACCCAACTTTGATGCGCTGTTTTTTGTTGAGATCAGGGCACCGATTTCCGGTATTCCCGCAACAGAAACAGATGGGGCTCCGTAGTAAATGAAAATGAGCGTTTGATATGATGAAAAGAACGGGCGAGCCGCTGGTGACGGTTACCATTCCGATGTATAATAACGAGAGGTTCATCAAACAGACTATTGAATCGATCCTTGCGCAGACCTTTGCTGATTTCGAGCTTCTTATCTATGACGATAATTCGACCGATGCGTCATATGACATAGCGATGTCCTTCAGGGACCCGAGGATGCATGTTTTCAAAAACGAAAGAAATCTGGGGCCCGAAGGGAACTGGAACAGGGCGATACAATGTGTAAGGGGAAAGTATGTCAAGCTTGTCTGTGGTGACGATATTCTCTATCCGGAATGTCTTGCAAAACAGGTCAGGGTATTTGAAAACAAATCACAGGCGGGTATAAGCCTTGTCTGCAGCCAGCGGACAATTATCAATCCGGAAGGAAAACCCCTGATCAAGAAGATCAACCTGGTGGAAAGAGGGAGGCATAAAGCTGCCGATATCATCAGAAAGCTGATCCGCATGGGAACCAATATACTTGGCGAACCTGTCTGCGGTCTCTATCCGGCCAGGCTGTTGCCCTATACAAGAGGATACAGCGCACAGGTGCCGTATACCATCGATCTTGAATTCTGGATGCAACTGCTCAGGCTCGGCGATCTTTTTATGATCGATGAGCCGCTTTGTGCATTCAGGATTTCCGATGAATCATGGTCATCCAGGATAGGGGATATGCGCTATCATCATTTTTTGGCGTTCATGGAACAGACCGCATCCGAAAAAACATTCGAGGTAACCGATCTCGATATGTTTATCGGAAAGATCAACTGCGCGGTTCATTCAATGACAAGCACGGTAGGCTTCAAGCTGTTTGCCGGGGCGGCGCAAGAGGAAAATTAGTGCGATCCGGTTTTACTGTGTTTTTGCTGGGAAGAGAACGATAGAATGATGATATTAACACAGAAGTATCCGGGTTGCATGACAGAGTAAAAGAGTTGCCCTGGATAGAAGTTTCCTGAAACCATAAACCTTCCATGGTTATGTCAGTACAGTCAGCGAAGGACTTTCTTGAAAAAATCACATCTGATGATGCTTTCCGCCATTCGCTCATCAGCGAACTTGCCAGATTCCGGTCGGAACTTGTTTCAAAGGCCGGTTACGAATTCAATGAACAGGAACTCGATGAGGCCAGATCCCGGTTGCCCGCTGGTGTGTCAGGGCAGGTTCCCGCCTGGTTCTGCGATTATGAGGAAACAGGAGGCCCCCATAAAGGACGAAAATGCGGGGGCGGAGTCTGGCACTGATCTGCAGAGATGCCCGAGGATGTTACCATCAACCTGAATAACCCCCTCCACACATGAAACCGATCTGCATCAACGACTACTGTTTTGACCACGTCCATATCTGGATACAGTATCATCCCTTGATTCCCCAGTTTGTGGAAGTGGCTATCGAAATCTTTTATCCCCGTGACCGTCAGGCCAACGGGCTCGTGATGTTCAATCACGGCTTTCTTATCGGGGTGGACCTGCTCTACTATCCGAAAAAAATTATCGGCTCGTTTCTGAACGACACCCCTCTTTTCGGCGTGCATCCGTCCTACTACTACAATTATTCCAACGCCCTTGTCGAAAAAAACTGGGCGATGGCATACGTCACCTCCACGCATATGCAGATGCAGGGTGTTCCCTGGACCGATTTCGGCGGCAATCCGAGGGTGGGGCAGGAGGCTTTTGCGGCAGCGTCCTATCTCATCAAGTATGGGGTGACGGACGAGTTTTACAAGGCCGAAAAGAAATACAAAAACACCGCTTTCTACAAGCCGGAAGATATCGAGAAGTCCCGCTTCATGCGCTCGAACAACGTGATCTTCGCCGGTCATTCGGTAGGGGGCGCCCATGCGCAGGTTCCGGCTACAGGGTTTGAAACCATGCAGAAGATCGGCAAGGACACCTGCCGTCCTTTCGATCCAGTGATTTATGATCGGGAGTTCCTGCCGAAATATTCGGAACGCATGTCCGAGTGGGAACCCGAAGAGCGGGCCGATCCAATCGGTCTCGTGCAGCTTTCCCCGGTCGATCAGAAGGTGCCGCTGATCGGACCCGGCATGGCCGATTACCGCAAGGTTCTGGCGGAAAGGGAACTGCCCATACTCATGATGATCGGGGAGTGCGACAGCGCCTGTCTGAAAGATTCCGATCCTCCGGCATGGTCCCCGAGCCCCGGTGAAACAACCGAATTTTCCCAGCTCGCGCCGCAAGGCAGCAACTCATGGGCTGTCGTCGCAAATGTGAAGAAAGGCAGTCATTGCGGCTACCTCACCAAAAAAAGCGACCTCTGCAGTCTTGCCGACAAGGATTCCGGCCTGTGCAAGGAAGGAACGAAAACCTGGAAGGCAGGAGGTGAGGAAGCCGCCTTTACGAATGAACTGTTCAAACAGTTCATCGCGATGTACCCCGACGGTCAGGGTTTTCAGGGCGACTTCAAAAAATGGATACACAGCGATTTCATCAAATGGCTCAACCGTGAAAACCCCTACGGCAAGATCGATCTGGTGCCGTTTGCCGAAGGAAAGTATATCGACTACGTCTCCCA
>JANQFD010000120.1 GCA_028278005.1 Chlorobium sp.
CGCCACATACGGTAGAACCGTTCGTCGTAGGCGTGACGGAGTTCCGGCCAGCTGCGTTCGAAGTTTTCATGCCAGGCCTTGAGGGTTTTGTAGTAGTCGTTGCCGAACGCGTGCCAGTCTTCCAGAACATGCAGTCCTTCGCTTGCGGCTGCGATCTGCTTTGCCGAAGGGAGCATGGAGTTCGGGAAAATGTATTTGTGGGTCCATTTGTCGGTGTTCATCGAGGAGCGTTTGCTCCCGATGGTGTGAAGCAGAAACAACCCGTCATTTTTGAGGCATTCCGAGGTGATCTCGAAAAACCGCCGGTAGTTCTTTACCCCGACATGCTCGAACATGCCGATGGAATAGATCCGGTCGAATGAGCCCTGAATGTCCCGGTAATCCATCAGGCTGATATCGACCGGCAAACCGTTTTTCAGTGCCTCGGCTTTCCTGACCTGTTCGCTGGAGACCGTGACGCCGGTGACGCTCACGCCGTAATGTTCCGCAGCGAACCGTGCGGCTCCTCCCCACCCGCAGCCGATATCGAGCACATGCATGCCGGGTTCAAGCCGCAGTTTGTTGAAGATCAGGCGCAGCTTGTTTTCCTGTGCTTCAGCGAGTGTATCAGCGCCTTTCCAGTAAGCGCAGCTATAGAGCATATGCCGGTCGAGCATCGCCTCGTAAAGGTCGTTGCCGATGTTGTAATGGGTCTCTCCGACGTGAAACGCTCTCGACGGATGCTGCAGGTTGACAACAAGCCCGGCAAGATTGCCGAGGATCCTGGTGAACTGCGAAACCTTTTTGTCGAGTTTTGTTCTGAGAACCCGGTAGAAAAACTCGTCGAGCGCGCCGCATTCCCACCAGCCGTCCATATAGGATTCCCCTATACCAAGATGGGATTCCATGACAACCCGTTTGTAAAATTCCGGATTTGAGACCTGAATATCCCATGGATTCGGTCCGCCGACGGTGATGCCGGCCAATGCAAGCAGGTTTTTGAGTTTTTTTTCGTACAAAGATGCTGGCATGTCAGTCCGGCATGGAATCGATAAAGTTTTCAATGGCAGCGGCTTCTTCTTCACTGAGTGACAGTGCTGCAGCACCGGCCGTGCCGTCCACCTGTTCGGCGCTGCGTCCTCCCACGATGGCTGCAGTGACTCCCGGGTGACGGAGGGTCCATGCGATGGCAACTTCTCCGGGGGATGCGTCATGCTTCCGGCCGATTGTTCGAAGCAGTTCTACCAGCTCGAGGTTATGGAGGAGTCGGGGTTCCTGGAACTCCTTGTTATTGCGCCTCCAGTCGTTTTGTGGAAGATGTAATGCGCGTTCGCGGGTCATGCTTCCGGAAAGCATTCCCGAAAGCATGGGAGAGTAGACAATGACACCGATATCCTGTTCCATGCTGAAAGGGAGGATCTCCTGCTCAATGTCTCTGCGGAGCATGGAGTAGGGCGGCTGGAGTGATTCGACAGGTGCTATGGCCTGTGCCCTTTTCATCTGCTCTACGTTGAAGTTCGACACCCCGATATGTTTCACCATCCTTTCCTCTTTCAGTTCGGCCATTGTCCGCCAACCCTCTTCGATATCCTGATCGGGGTAGGGCCAATGTATCTGGTAGAGGTCTATGGCGTCGGTTTTTAGGCGCATCAGGCTGGCTTCGCACTCTCTCCAGATCGAATCCCGTTTGAGGCTGTTACCGACACGGCGGTTATGGCTCCAGATCAGGGAGCATTTCGTGAAAATCAGAGGCTTGTCCGCCAGTCCGTCAAGAGCTTTGCCGACAAGTTCCTCGGCATGGCCGAGACCATAGACGGCGGCCGTGTCTATCCAGTTTATGCCGAGTTCGACCGCACGCTGGACCGCCTCGATTGCGCTGTTGTCATCCTGCGGTCCCCAGCCATGAGACCAGTTACCGCCTCCGATCGCCCAACTGCCGTATCCTACGGGGGTGATCTCCATGCCGGTTTTGCCGAATCGTCGTTTTTCCATGGGAGGGGAGCCTGTGGTTCCGAAGTTTTTTCCGGTTTCTCAAGGAAAAATAGGATAAAAATCGACAAACACCACCCAACAAGGATGGAATGTATGCTTTCAGGATGCGGATGCAGTATCGGTTTTGAACTCCGATGTCTCATGAAACATAACGCCCGGATAGTTCTCCCTGGCGACATTCAGCATCCACTCGCTTTCGGCAAAGAAAACCGGATGGCCTTCCTTGTCTTCGGCTATAACCGATGACTTTCGGCGACGAAACTCCTCGTACTGCTCCTTATCGTCCTGAGTGATCCAGAATGCCTTGAAGTAGCGCAGCGGCATGAAATCGCACTTCGCGCCGTATTCATGCTCCAGCCTGAAGCGGATGACATCAAACTGCAGCTCGCCGACGGTGCCGATTATTTTACGGTTTCCGTGCGGTATGAAAAGTTGTGCGACACCCTCCTCGGTAAGCTGCCGCAGGCCTTTTTCAAGCTGTTTGGCCTTGAAAGGGTCCCGGTTGATCACTTCCTTGAAAATCTCCGGAGAGAAACTGGGTATTCCTCTGAACTGCAGTTCTTCTCCTTCGGTGAGCGTATCGCCGATTTTCAGGTTTCCGTTGTCGTAAAGACCGATGACATCTCCCGGCCAGGCATCTTCGATAAGGTTTTTCTCGTTTGCCATAAACTGAGTGGGGTTGGCAAAGCGCATTTTTTTGCCCAGACGCGTGTGGTAGTAGAAGGTGTTACGCTCGAATTTTCCTGAACAGATCTTGAAAAACGCCGTGCGGTCGCGGTGGTTGGGGTCGAGGTTGGCATGGATTTTAAAAACGAAGCCGGTTAATGCCGTTTCCGAAGCCCTGATCATTCTTTCGGACGCTTCACGCTCATGAGGGCTCGGTGCTATTTCGAGAAATGTCTCGAGCATTTCCCTGACTCCGAAATTGTTGACTGCACTTCCGAAGAATACCGGGGCAAGGGACGCCTCGAGGTAATGGTGCTTGCTGAAAGGTTCGTAGACCCCCTCGATAAGCTCTACATCCTCCCTGAGCTTGTCGGCGAATGTCCCGGATATCCAGCGGTCGAGCTCCGGATCCTTGATCCCCTGTATTTCGATAAAGTTTTCGGTTATCTTCGTCTGGTCGGGTTCGAACAGGTTGAGCTGTTTCCGATAGAGATTGTAGACGCCCTGGAAACTTTGCCCCTGGCTGATGGGCCAGGTGAGTGGCCTCACCTGTATCTGGAGTTTATCTTCAAGCTCATCGAGGATTTCGAACGGGTTCCGGCCTTCACGGTCCATTTTATTGACGAAAATGATGACCGGAGTACTGCGCATCCGGCAGACTTCCATGAGTCTTTCCGTCTGCTCCTCGACTCCCTTGACGCTGTCAACAACAAGGATGACGCTATCGACTGCCGTCAGGGTACGGTAGGTGTCCTCTGCAAAATCCTTGTGGCCGGGAGTGTCGAGAATGTTGACTTTTTTCCCCTTGTATTCGAAACCCATAACCGAGGTCGCAACCGAGATGCCGCGCTGTTTTTCGATTTCCATGAAATCGCTCGTGGCGGATTTTTTTATCTTGTTCTGCTTGACAGCTCCTGCTGTCTTGATTGCTCCCCCGAAAAGCAGGAATTTTTCGGTAAGTGTTGTCTTGCCGGCATCCGGATGGCTGATGATGGCAAAGGTTTTCCTTTTTTCTATCTCTTGCTCAAGATTCATTGATCGGATCATATATGGCGCTGCCGTTAACGGCAGCGATATTCGTTGGGCTCCAACCTTGTCCGGCGGGAAAGGGCCTAAGATACAAAGCAGTTGAGGAAAAAGAAAATGGTGCAGAGAAGGGGAAGTTTTCTAATTTTCAATGCACCCTTTCAAGACAGATGGAACAAAGGCACTGCGGAACGAAAAACCTGAAGACTATGCAGATACATCCTCATGCCGGAAAACTTCCTGAACAGGAGATGCTGGTCGACGTGCCCCGGCTCGTCACCGCGTTTTTCTCCATGTCGCCCGATCCCGGTGTTGCATCCCAAAGGATTTCTTTCGGAACGTCCGGGCACAGGGGAACATCCCTGAACGGCTCGTTCAACGAAGACCACATTCTTGCCGTAACGCAGGCGATCTGCATGTACAGAAAAAAAGAGAAGATCGACGGCCCCCTGTTTCTTGGCATCGATACCCATGCGCTTTCCGAACCGGCATTCGCCACAGTACTCGAGGTTCTGGCGGCAAACGGCATCGAAGTGATGGTTGCAGGTGAAGAACGCTACACTCCCACACCGGTGGTTTCGCATGCGATTCTGACATGGAACCGGGATGTCGGGAAAGGAACTGCAGACGGTATTCTCCTGACCCCTTCGCACAACCCTCCCGGTGACGGCGGAATCAAGTACAATCCGCCTCACGGCGGTCCGGCCGGTGGCGAAACGACGTCCTGGATCGAGGATGCGGCAAACCATCTGCTCGTAGAGAAGCTCAGGGATGTTCGAAGGATCCCCTGTGCTAAGGCCCTGTCCGCTCCGACAACGCACCGTTACGACTATCCCGGGACCTATATAGGGGATCTCGGCTCGGTCATCGACATGGAAGTTATTGCAAGGTCGGGAATCACCCTTGGCGTTGATCCTCTGGGCGGAGCAGGTCTGGCATACTGGGAGAGGATTGCGGAACACTACGGGGTGCAGCTCACCATACTGAGCAAAACCGTCGATCCCACATTCAGGTTCATGAGCGTGGATTGGGATGGCAAAATCAGGATGGACCCCTCATCTCCCTATACCATGCAGCCCCTGATCAGGCAAAGGGATCGCTTCGATATCGCTTTTGCCTGTGATACGGACTATGACCGCCACGGTATAGTGACCAGAAGTTCGGGGCTGCTTCAGCCGAACCATTATCTCGCCGTCTGTATCGATTATCTTTTTCAGCACCGGGATGCATGGCCTCGCAGTGCCATGGTCGGAAAAACCCTGGTAAGCAGCAGTATGATCGACAGGGTTGCTGCAAAGCACGGGCGAATGGTCTATGAAGTTCCCGTGGGATTCAAGTGGTTCGTTGACGGTTTACTGGAAGGTTTTCTGGGGTTTGGCGGCGAGGAAAGTGCCGGGGCTTCGTTTCTCAGGAAAAACGGTGAGGTATGGACGACGGACAAGGATGGATTCATCCCGGCGCTGCTTTCGGCCGAGATAACCGCCAAAACAGGGGACGATCCCGGTGAGGTTTACAGGAAGCTGACACAGGATCTGGGGGAACCGGTATACAGAAGGATCGATGCTCCCGCCACACCGGAGGAGAAAGCAAAGTTGAAAGGGCTTTCACCTGAAAAACTGAGCATGGGGCAACTGGCAGGAGAAGAGATTCGCGACATACTGACCAACGCTCCGGGCAACAAGGCCGCAATAGGGGGACTCAAGGTTGTAAGCGACAACGGATGGTTCGCCGCAAGACCTTCCGGAACCGAGAATATCTACAAAATATATGCTGAAAGCTTTCTCGGGGAAAAACATCTCGAGAGAATCCTTGCCGAAGGAGAAAGCATGATCAGTGCCGTACTGTCGGAGAGGGATTGAGATTGGTGTCTTGTATTCCGTTCCGGGTTGAAATGATGCCGGATTTCTTTTACAGTTCCGGAATCTGTATATACTTCCACCGCTTTTTAGCGGTAAGGTGCCTCGATCGATTTGCCGAACGGCCTGTAGGATCGTTTTTACGACCATGCCGGGATCAAAACCGCATGTCCCGAATAGTCGGGAGACAGACTGCAACGTTTCTTCAGATCGCAAGAAACAAGTAACAGAGGTGCTCGATATAAGTAATGATGAACCTGAAAACCGATTAACTGCAAGACTTACCATGAATTTTAATCCGTGGCACCACGTTGAGATAGGCAAGGATCAACCGCATATCGTCAATGCTGTTATTGAAATTTCAAAAGGGAGCAAAACCAAGTATGAGCTCGACAAGAAAACCGGAATGCTCAAACTTGACAGAGTACTTTTTTCTTCTGTTTTTTATCCTGCGAACTATGGTTTTATTCCTAAAACCCTCGGCGAGGATCACGATCCTCTCGATATCGTTGTCTTGTCACAGTGCGCCATTGTTCCTATGTGCCTTGTACAGGCACGTGTCGTCGGCGTCATGCGAATGATCGATCATGGAGAGAGCGATGACAAGATTATTGCCGTGGCGGAAGGTGATATGAGTGTCGGCGACATCAACAATGTCGATGAAATAACCCCTCACTTCAACTGCGAGCTGAAACATTTCTTCGAGGAGTACAAGGCGCTTGAAAACAAAACGGTTCTCGTTGAAGAGTTTCAGGACGCAGATATAGCAAGGGAGATCATAACCCGGTCAATACATAACTACCAGACAGCGTTTGGTGTGGCTGAAAAGATTCGGCCCGTGCCGGTCATCGGGTAGTTGTTTGGCGGCCCTTTATCGTCTTTTTTTCTATCTTTAGGGCACCTCTGTTAAGATTTCTACACAGAACAGGGGTGCCTTTTAGCATTTTGTGCCGTTCTGCTTCAGGCACTCAGAACATCATAACCAGCAAGCAATCATGGAATACAGAATCGAAAAAGATACCATGGGTGAGGTGAACGTTCCCGCAGAAAAGTTCTGGGGAGCACAGACCCAGCGGTCAGTGGAGAATTTTAAAATCGGTCCTGCCGGATCGATGCCGAAAGAGATCATCGAAGCTTTCGGCTATCTGAAAAAAGCTGCGGCGATAACCAATTGCGAACTCGGTGTACTCTCTGAAGAAAAACGTGACGCAATTGTTTCGGTATGCGATGAGATTATCGATGGCAAGCTTGCAGAACAGTTTCCGCTTGTTGTCTGGCAGACCGGTTCGGGAACCCAGTCGAATATGAACATCAACGAGGTGGTTGCAAACCGGGCTCATGTGCTTGCAGGTAACAAGCTTGGAGAAGGGGAGCGGCTGCTCAATCCAAATGACGACGTCAACAAATCACAGTCATCCAACGATACCTTTCCGACCGCCATGCATATTGCCGGGTACAAGATGATTGTCGGTAAAACCATTCCGGGGATCAAAAGGCTGCGTGACGAACTGCAGAAAAAAAGCCGGGAGATGGAAGAGGTGGTCAAGATCGGACGCACCCACTGGATGGATGCGACGCCTCTTACCCTGGGGCAGGAGTTCTCGGGTTACGTCTCCCAGCTCGATCATGGTATCAAGGCCCTGGAGAACACTCTGCCGCACCTTGCCGAACTTGCTCTTGGCGGTACGGCTGTCGGTACAGGTCTGAACACGCCGGACGGATATGCCGGGAAAGTTGCCGGGACAATCGCTGCTCTGACGGAGCTTCCGTTCGTCACAGCCGAAAACAAATTCGAGTCACTTGCGGCCCATGACGCCGTTGTCGAGTCGCACGGTGCGTTGAAGCAGGTTGCCGTAAGCCTCATGAAAATAGCAAACGATATCCGTATGCTTGCCTCCGGCCCACGCAGCGGTATTGGCGAAATAGTCATTCCGCCCAACGAGCCTGGATCGTCGATTATGCCCGGTAAGGTCAACCCGACACAGGTCGAGGCGATTACCATGGTATGCGCACAGGTGATGGGTAACGATGTTGCTGTCGGTATAGGCGGCTCGAACGGCCATTTCGAGCTCAATGTTTTCAAGCCGGTCATGGTCTGCAATCTGCTGCAGTCGGCCGAACTGATCGGTGACGCCTGCGTATCTTTTGCGGATAAATGTGTATGCGGGATCGAGCCTAACCATCCGAGGGTGAAAGAACATCTGGAAAACTCCCTGATGCTGGTGACGGCATTGAATCCGCATATAGGCTACTACAAGGCCGCTGAGATTGCAAAGAAGGCTCACGCCGAAGGAACGACTCTTCGTGAAGCCGCTGTAGAACTGGGTTACCTGACAAGCGAACAGTTCGATGAATGGGTTGTGCCGGCAAGGATGACCGGGAAATAAGGCTCATGAACGATTTGCAAATCGACAAGTTCAGGGTTCCGGAAGGTCGGAAGGTTTTGCTCGACAAGTGGCCGACGGATATTCCGAACGTGTACTCTTCCAAAGAAAAGTACAGGGAGATGCTCAAAGAGCATGTCAATGAACTGAGCGAACTGCAGAGGATTCACTACGCCGATAACCGGTATGCGGTACTCCTGATTTTTCAGGCAATGGATGCAGCCGGTAAAGACGGCGCGATACGTCACGTCATGTCGGGAATCAATCCTCAGGGCTGTCAGGTATACAGTTTCAAGCATCCGACTCCGAAGGAACTGGATCATGATTTTCTCTGGCGCACGAATTGCGCACTCCCCGAAAGAGGGCGAATCGGTATTTTCAACAGATCATATTATGAAGAGGTGCTTGTCGTAAGAGTGCACCCCGAAATCCTGAGTGGTCAGCAGATTCCCGAGGATCTTCTGAACGGCGACGATGTCTGGAAAAATCGCTATCGCTCAATAAACAACATGGAGTATCATCTCCACCATAACGGTACAAGAATCGTCAAGTTTTTCCTGCATCTGTCCAAAGAAGAACAGCGCAAACGGTTTCTCCGGAGAATAGACGAGCCGGAGAAGAACTGGAAGTTCAATATCGGGGATATCGAAGAGCGGAAGTATTGGGACGATTATATGAAAGCGTATGAAGATTGTCTTGAAGCAACAAGCACCGAAAGAGCTCCCTGGTATATTGTGCCGGCAGACGACAAGAAAAATGCGCGCCTGATTGTTTCGAAAATTATTCTCGAAACCTTCAGGTCGCTGGATATGTCCTATCCTGAAACGACAGAGGAGCGGCGGCAGGAGCTGTTGAAGCTCAGGGAAATGCTTGCTGCAGAGGGGTGATTGGGCATGAACGTGCATGCTCCTGATTCCTCATCGATGCCAACAGCGAATTCTGAAGAGCATGTTTTTCAGGCAATCTGTATTTGTTGCCAGAAACAATATGTGTACATTCTGCAATATGTTCTTTCTACAATCTGGTAAATCAGGATACCCCTTGACAGGGGTTTAATAGGGAATCACGTGAAAATCGTGAGCTGACGCGCAACTGTAAGCCCGAAGCATAATTTGCCGGCATATAGCCACTGTTCCTTTTCAAGGTATGGGAAGGCGCCGGTAAATGGGTAAGCCAGGAAACCTGTCTTGTTTTACAAACGGGAAAACCTAACGACTGAAAGGTTTCCCGAATCCTGACAATAGTGGTATGCTTTCGCGATGTAAGGCATGTGACAGGAACGAGACCGTTATTCCCTTCTCAATTCCCCTCATATCTTGTTTTCCGCGAGAGTTTGCCGTTACGGCTTATTCACTTTTTAATCCCCACTCTCATGATGGAAAACAAAACTTTGTTTGATGACGCGAACATCATCAAACGTGACGGCAGGGTTGTCCGTTTCGACCGGGAAAAAATCACCTATGCGATTTTCAGGGCACTTCGTGCGGTTGGTAAACCCGACCGGCAGTACGCGGCAGATCTGAGCGAAAAGGTTGTTGCGTCTCTGGCCAATAGGGACGCACAAGATCTTCCTTCGGTTGAGGATATCCAGGATGTTGTCGAGAAGGTGCTGTTTGTGAACCACGCTTTCGATGCTGCCAAGGCATACATCATTTACCGGTATCAGCACCGCAACATGCGGGAAGCAAAAGAAATCTTTACCAATATTGCTCTCGTAGACGACTACCTGCATCTCAAAGACTGGCGAGTCAAGGAAAATGCCAATCTGAGTTACTCTCTTCAGGGTCTCAACCATCATGTTTCAAGTATTGTGAGTTCTCAGTACTGGCTCAATGAAATGTATCCGGATGAGATCGCCGAGGCACACAGGGACGGCAGAATCCATATTCATGATCTCGGCTCTCTGAGCGTTTATTGCGTCGGATGGGATCTCGAGGATCTCCTGATGAGCGGTTTCCGGGGTGTGGAACAGCAAGCGACCAGCGCGCCGGCAAAACACTTCAGGAGCGCTCTCGGTCAGATCGTGAACTTTTTTTACACCATGCAGGGGGAAGCCGCAGGAGCGCAGGCATTTTCCGGTTTCGATACATGGCTGGCACCGTTTATCCGTTACGATAAACTGAGCTACACGGAAGTGAAGCAGTGCCTGCAGGAGTTCTTTTTCAATATGAATGTACCGACAAGAGTAGGCTTTCAAACCCCTTTTACCAACGTGACACTCGATCTCATGGTGCCTGATTCAATGAAATCGAGGCAGGTTATTATCGGAGGCGAGTTCCAGGAGCAATGTTACGGGGATTTCCAGGCGGAAATGGATATGTTCAACCGTGCGTTTGCCGAGGTGATGCTTGAGGGTGATGCAAACGGATCGGTGTTCTCTTTTCCCATTCCCACCTACAACATAACGCCGGATTTCGAGTGGGAAAACCCTGTCTACGATGGCATTTGGGAGATGACGGCAAAATACGGTATTCCGTATTTTTCGAATTTTGTGAATTCGGACATGAACCCTGATGAGGTAAGGAGCATGTGCTGCCGCTTGCGTCTTGACAAGCGGGAACTGCAAACAAGGGGAGGGGGACTTTTCGGTTCCGATCCTTTAACCGGCTCGATCGGGGTGGTGACCGTCAACCTGCCGGTACTGGGATATCTTTCGAGTTTCGAAAATGAGTTTTTTCAGCGTCTCTCAAGAGTCATGGAGCTTGCCAAAAGCAGCCTTGAGATCAAGAGGAAAGTGATTGAGCGTTTGACCGGGCAGGGGCTTTATCCCTATTCACGGTTCTATCTGCGAAATCTCTTTACAAAGAACGCAAGATATTGGGATAATCATTTTTCAACCATAGGGCTGATCGGGATGAACGAGTGTTGTCTGAACTTTCTCGGCTCCTCGGTCGGCGAAGAGGAAGGACGTTTGTTCAGTCTGAGGGTGCTCGATTTCATGCGAGATCGTCTGGCTGCTTTTCAGGAAGAGACAGGGTATATATACAATCTTGAGGCGACACCTGCAGAGGGGACTTCCTATCGTCTTGCCAGGATGAACAAGGCGGTCTATCCCGATATAATCGTTGCGAACGATAGTGCTGCCAAAGAGGGAATGGAGCCCTACTATACCAATTCATCACAACTTCCGGTAAACTTCACGGATGACCTTTTTGAAGCGTTGCGCCTGCAGGACGAATTGCAGGTTCGTTATACCGGGGGGACGGTTTTTCATGCGTTTCTGGGGGAGCGGAATCCACCGGCCTTGTCCGCACGCCAGCTTGTCAGGAAGATCATGTCAAATTTCCGCTTGCCTTATGTTACCCTTACCCCTACGTTCAGCATATGCCCTGTGCACGGGTATCTTTCCGGAGAACATGCAGAATGTCCTGTCTGCGGAAGTGAAGGCAGATATACCGATTGTCTTGTGTTTTCCCGGATTGTCGGTTATCTGAGGCCCGTTGAGCAGTGGAACGCAGGGAAACAGGTCGAGTTCAAAGAACGGAAACTTTTTAACTGGGGTTTTTCAGGAACGGCCGATGATATAGAAAGGGAAAACAGACAGGGGTCTGTTCAATTGTCGTGAATGTCGGGAAGAAATATCATACTGACGCAATAACGCAATCCCGGCTCCCGATCGGCGGATTTCTCAAGCAGAGTTTCAATGATTATCCCGGAAAAGTATCGGCGGTTGTCTTTACACGTGGCTGCAATTTTCGCTGTGTGTACTGTCATAATCCCGAGCTTGTTCTTCCGAAACTGTTTGCCGGTAAGGATCCGCTGTCGCACGAAAGCGTTGCGGGCTGGATTTCGTTGAACAGGGCCCTGCTCGATGCGGTGGTGATTACCGGAGGGGAGCCGACTCTTCATACAGAGCTGCCTGCATGGATCGCCGGAATCAAGGCTTTGGGGCTGGAGGTAAAGCTGGATACCAACGGCACAAATCCCGGAATGCTTGAACGTCTCATTGGCGAGAAGCTTGTCGATTACATTGCCATGGATCTCAAGACAGTGCTGGATTACCGGAAATACGCTGCTCTTTGCGGTAATTGTGTTACGGGGCAAACGATTGAAGATATCCGCAGATCACTGATTTTGCTCCATGACTCCGGCGTTTCATGCGAGGTGCGTACCACCTTGCTTGTGTCGCACCATTCCTGTGATGATGTTCTCGAACTTGTTCGGTCTACAGCGCTTCCCTTTTTTCTTCAGGAGTGCAACACGGCAAAAACCCTTTGTGCTCTTGCAGAAAAAGGACCTGTCCGGCAGGAAATTGCAGAATTACTCGAAACTATAGAACCAAATCGCAGTAATGTTTGTTTAAGGTAACGTAGTGATTGTTGTTGTTTTTCTCCGTTCGGCCTGTCCTGTATTACGATAATCAGGGCAGGTTTTTTTGCTTTTCAGGTTTTTCTGATTGTTACCCTGAAGTCGGCAGGTTTTCCAAAATACATCCATGAACTGACAAGCACGTCCGCTCCCGCTGCAGCATAAGTTTCGGCGTTCGTATCTGTTATCCCGCCTGCGGCAGCAATGATTGTTTTATGCCGGGAGTGTTTCAGCGCTTCCGACACTTTGCGGACCGACTCGTTCGGGAGCTTGTCGAGCTGAACGATATCGGCGCCGGCTTCTGCTGCCTTGATTGCATCGCTCACGCTCTCAACTTCTACGGCAACTTTCTTTTCGGGGCACGCTGCTTTTATCGAGGGCAGCCTGCGGCACAAGGTTTCAAGTCCTCCAATAAGATCATAATGATTGGAAAATATGAGAACGGAATCGGAAAGGCCGAGTCTGTGCGGAGAGCCTCCTCCGGAACAGAGTGCCTTGAGCGAGAGGTGTTTTATGCCGGGCAGGTGTTTCCTGGTACCGCAGATCTCGATGTTGCTTCCCCCCCGGGCTGCATTTTCCGCCATGGCTCGTGTTCTGGTTGCTATGCCGGAATAATGCTCCAGTATATTCTGTGAAACCTTCCATCCCATGTGCAGCAGTTCGGCGCTGCCGTTGGCCCTGAGCACTGTTTTGTCTGCAAAGGCTTTCCGGCCGCTTTTGACAATCAGTTCAGTGTTCACGCCAAGCAGGGTAAATATTTTTTCAGCCTCTTCACTCCCGCATACAATCACCGGTTCTTTTGGTGCGAAAAGTATTTCGGCGTTTACTGCTGAAAGGTCGAGCAGCGAGCTGGTCAGGTCGAAGAAGGGTACGTCTTCCCTGAGCAAAGCCTCGATTTCAGTGTGATTCAGGGTGAAGTGCACGATTGCCGGAATTTTTAAGGTTTCGATGTTTCGGCATCAA
>JANQFD010000006.1 GCA_028278005.1 Chlorobium sp.
GATTATTACAACATTATACCTTTCAGCAGGCTCAATATGATTGAAGAAGTGAGTATCGGCCACGCCCTCATCGCCCGCGCTTCGCTCGTAGGTATGGAAGCCGCAGTGAGGGACATGCTTCGTCTGATCCAACAAACTGTAACCTCTATCGAATGAAAGAATCATCCAGCGACATTACCGTTGTCCTTGCAACGAACAACCGCGACAAGGTCAGGGAAATCAAACCTCTTTTGGAAAACATAGCCCCTGCAATAACTGTTCATTCTCTTGTGGACCTCAAGGTGGATATCGAGATAGAGGAAACGGAAGATACTCTCGAAGGCAACGCAAAACTCAAAGCAGACGCGGTTTTCAATTTGCTTTCAGATCGTTTTCCCAGCCTTGTAACCGTTGCTGACGACACCGGACTCGAAGTCGAAGCTCTTGACGGCAGGCCGGGTGTTTATTCCGCCCGTTTTGCTCCTGTACCTGAAGGAAAACCGCGGACATACGACGATAATGTCAACCATCTCCTCAAGGTGATGGAAAATATCAATGAAAGAAAAGCGCTGTTCCGTACGGCCGTCGCTCTCAAGGGTCGGATAGAGCTTAACGGCAACCAGTACCGTTTTGAAACAAACGTCGATGGTTCCGTCGAAGGGGAAATCACCATGGAAAAAACCGGCGACAAAGGGTTTGGATATGATCCCGTCTTTTGGGTAAATTCGGCGCAGGCGACATTTGCGCAAATGACCACCGAAGAAAAAAACAAGCTGAGCCATCGGGCCCGGGCAGTAAGAAAGGCTGTCGAAGAGCTACGCCGGATTCTCAACGATACCCGTTAATCCTCATAACAGTATATCCGCCATGAGCCTTTTTGAAGCAATCATTCTCGGCGTCGTTCAAGGGCTCACAGAGTTTCTCCCTATCAGCAGCACGGCACATCTTCGCATTGTCCCTGCCCTTGCCGGCTGGGAAGATCCCGGGGCGGCTTTTTCGGCAATCGTCCAGATAGGCACGCTTGCCGCAGTTGTGGCCTACTTTCATCGTGACATCATCGACATCTCCAAGGCTTTTTTTAACGGAATACGCAAAGGAAAACCTTTCGAAACACAAGATTCCAGACTGGGCTGGATGATTGCGGCCGGCACTTTACCTATTGTAATTTTCGGCCTGCTATTCAAATCCGAAATTGAAACAAGCCTCCGGTCACTTTACTGGATAAGTGCCGCTTTGATTGTACTTGCCTTGCTGCTCACGCTTGCAGAGTGGTTGATGAAAAAGCGTATCAAAAAAGGTGTTCCGACAAAATCCATGGAGAATATCGGCTGGAAAGAAGCGCTGCTGATCGGTCTTATCCAGAGTATAGCACTGATTCCCGGCTCCTCCCGATCCGGCGTCACCATCACCGGCGGCCTTTTTTTGAACCTTTCGCGCGAAACCGCAGCAAGATTTTCTTTCCTGCTTTCTCTACCGGCAGTTTTCGCAGCAGGAATCTATCAGCTCTATGAAACCCGGGAATCTCTTCTTGCATCATATAACGATCTCTTCAACCTCACTATCGCAACGTTTTTTGCCGGCGTGGTAGGTTATGCGTCCATTGCCTTCCTTATCAGTTACCTCAAAAAACACTCTACAGCTCTGTTTATCATTTACCGTATCGCACTCGGGGCAGGTATCCTCGGCATGATAGCTGCAGGTTACGTGAAGCCTTAGGCAGCGCTTCGGAATCGAATGTATTTCTTTACGGTAACCGGTGGTACGCAGCAGCTTAAAAACTGTCAACTACTTCAGGATGGGGCACCCTCCGGACATCCTGCATTTTGACGTCTTTGCCCGTCACTGGTTTCCTTTCACTTGTCACTCCCTTTCGGGGAAGGCAACTATTAGGTGTAAAAAATAATTCTCTTTTGTATGACCAATAGAGGAAAAATTTTTATATATAAGCATAACTACTAATAATACTATAAACCCATATAGGCCATGCCATACAGCTTGTCGGGTGTAGGGCATAATGGCTTTGAAAAAGCAGATTTACATATACACACAAAATGTTCAGACGGCGTCTTTACACCGGAAGAAATTGTTGAAAAAGCCAGAAAAACCGGTTTAAAGGCCATAAGTATAACTGACCATGATTCTGTTTTAGGAATTGACAAAGCAAAGCCATTAGCCACAGAATACGGCATAGAGCTTATCAGCGGTGTAGAAATGAGCTCTACTTACCAAGGGTATGATATTCATATACTTGGTTATTTTTTCGATCACAAAAACTCTGAACTGAAGAGTTATCTGGATCACTGCAAGCAGCTCCGAACCGAACGCGCCGAGCGCATGGTAGGTAAGCTTGCCGAAATGGGCGTCAAGATAGAAATCGAACAGATCATTCTTAAAGCCCAGAACGGCAGTGTCGGCAGGCCACATATAGCAGCTGTTCTTCAGGATGGCGGTTTTGTGAAAAGCTTCAGCGAAGCCTTCAGCAGGTACCTGGGTTCACACAGTCCGGCTTACGTAAAAAGCATTGAAACGCCTCCGGCAGAGGTGATACGGCTCATCAACGAAGCTTGCGGGCTTTCCTTCCTTGCACATCCCGGCCAGAACGTCCCTGATGAAATCCTCAGACAACTGATTAACTTCGGACTGGACGGTATTGAAATTATCCACCCTTCCCATGACCCCTACAAGGAAAACTATTACAGGGAGATTGCGAACGAATATTTCATGCTTTTTTCAGGAGGTTCCGACTATCACGGCCTCAAAGACCAGGAGGAAGATCTCTTCGGGCAGATAACAATACCATACGAATGGGTAACGAAAATGAAAAGCAGGATAGTTACGGTTTAGCACCACTATGACGAGAACAGTTGTCGGCACGTTACTTACCAATGCAAATCTATCGATGAAAGAGTTTTTCCTGACCATGCAGGAATTCTTCCATTTTTCGGTAAGAGCCTTTGTAACCATCCCGAAAATAAAACGTTACTGGAGAGATTTTCTTGACCAGGCAACCATCGCCGGAACCGACTCCCTGCCCATAGTCCTTGTCAGTTCGATATCCATCGGTGCCCTGCTGGCCGTTGAGGTTGGAAACCTTCTCGAGGATTTCGGCGCAAAAACAATGCTCGGACGTTCGACAGCGCTTTCGGTAATACGGGAACTCGGCCCTCTCATCATGGGACTTATGCTCTCGGCAAGATATGGATCACGTAACGGGGCCGAACTTGGAGCGATGAAAATATCCGAACAGATCGATGCATTGCGTGCTTTCGGCACTGATCCTGTGGCCAAGCTTGTCATGCCGCGCCTTACAGCGGCTCTTGTCGTGTTCATTCCCCTCACGGCTATAGCCGATTTTGCAGGGCTTTACAGCGCAGGGCTTCTGGCCGAGCATTATCACAAAATAGATCCGGGGATTTTCTGGAATGCCGTTTTTCCGAGGCTTGTTTTCAAGGACTTTGTGGTCGGCTTCCTTAAAGCACCGGTGTTCGCTATCATCATTACCCTGGTCAGCTGTTTCAACGGCTTCATCGCTCAGGGAGGAACCG
>JANQFD010000024.1 GCA_028278005.1 Chlorobium sp.
GCCGAAATGGAGATGTTTGTATTTTTCGATCAGCTCTTCGGCTTCTTCCTTGCACTGTCCGCAAACCGTCCCGAGCTTGGTATGCTCCTGCAACTCATAAAAAGTTCGTGCTCCGTCAAGAATGGCTTCTTCGATCTCCGCGTCGGTAACGTTCATGCACTGGCAGATCACCCTGGTTTTCTCCTTGCGGATCCTGTCCACCATACCGTTCCGGTCGAAGTAGTTATTGATGGCTGCCCGCAGCGCCTTGTCGCCGAGCACTGAACAATGGATTTTATTTTCAGGCAGGCCTCCGAGTTCCTTGGTGACATCTTTCGGTGAAACGTCAAAAGCCTGATCCAGCGTCATACCTTTAACCATCTCGGACAGAATCGACGTACTGGCGATGGCGCTTGCGCAGCCGTAGGTTTTCCACTGGCAGTCGGTAATAACTTCAGTCTTTTTGTCCACCTTGATAACAACCATCATCTGGTCTCCACAGGAAAGATTGCCTTCCATCCCTACGCCGTCGAACTCATCGGTATTGTCACCCTGAAGAATGTTCTTCGGGTTCATGAAATGTTCCTTCAATGTATCGGTATACACCCATTCACTTGGCTGCAACATGTTCCCCTCCTCGTACATATGCTGTTGACATACTTCTTATTCTTGAAATGATTCCCGGCAGAACATCGATCACATATTCGATGTCTTCCATTGTTGTTTCCCTGCCCATACTGATACGGATGGAACCGTGAGCTCTTTCAGGGTTCGATCCGGTCGCAAGCAGGACATGTGAAGGATCGAGCGATCCGGATGCACACGCCGAACCGGTGGAAACTGCAATTCCCTGAAGATCGAGGTAGAGCAGGATGGCTTCGCCTTCCGCTCCCGGAAACGATACATTCACCGTATTGGGCATGTTCAAGGTTGGATGACCGTTGAAAAAAACATCGTCAACGGACTCTTTTATGCCGTTTACGAGGATCTGCTTCAGCCCGGCAAGCCTTTTTGCTTCTTCGTCCATCTCCGCATCGCGCATCTCAATGGCTTTGGCCAAGCCTATAATCCCCAGGGTATTTTCCGTACCTGCCCTTCTTCCTTTCTCCTGATGACCACCACGAATAAACGGGCAATAAGGCGTACCTTTGCGCACATACAGTGCTCCTATCCCTTTCGGCCCGTAAATTTTATGCGCGCTCATGGTCAGAAAATCGATTCCCAGCTCATTGACATCCATCCGCATTTTGCCTATTGCCTGCACCGCATCAGTGTGCATCAATGAACCGTTTTCATGGGCCATTCTTGTAATCTCGGCAATGTCCTGGATCGTACCGATCTCGTTATTTGCGGTCATAACCGAAACCAGTCCGACATCATCGGTCAGATATTCCCTGAGTTGATCCATGTCAATCCGGCCATAACGGTCAACATCGAGAAATTTGACCGTGGTACCCTTGTGGGCAAGACACTCCGATGTCTCCAGGACACAAGGATGCTCAATGCTGGTTGTGATAATAGACGTTCTTGCCTTGAAACCGGGCAGGCACAAGTTGGATGCACAGGCAAACAGGGAAAGCACAGTATTGTTGGCCTCCGAACCGCTGCCCACAAAAACGATTTCATCCTCATGCGCTCCAATGAAATCCGCAACGACTTTCCTCGAGTGCTCGACATTTGCCCTTGCTTCTCTCCCGAAAGCATGCATGCTCGATGGATTCCCAAACATTTCCATCGCCTCGATCATTTCCTTCTTCACCTCGGGATGAAGCGGCGTCGTGGCATTGTGATCAAGATATACCCGTCTTGTTTCCATAATCCGATCTCAGGTTCAAAGAATTGTAAATCCTGCCGGTCTGCCCTGAATCATTACTCATCGGCAAACAACCAGGTTGAAAGATAGCGTTCTCCTGTATCAGGCAAAAGTACAACAATTTTTTTTCCCTGCATATCAGGACTTTCCGCAACGTGCAGCGCAGCCCACATGGCCGCTCCTGACGAAATTCCGCAAAGAATACCTTCTTTTTCAGCAAGCTGTCTTGCAATATCTCCTGCATCGTCATGTTTTACCTGCACTACTTCATCGATGATCTCCTTATTGAGATTTTCGGGAATAAATCCTGCACCTATTCCCTGAATTTTATGAGGGCCGGGCTGCCCGCCTGAGATGACCGGAGAATCCTCGGGCTCAACCGCTATAATTTTCACATCGGGTTTTCGTTGTTTCAGCACCTCACCAACCCCGGTTACCGTACCTCCCGTACCGACACCGGAAACAAAAACATCAACGGTGCCATCGGTATCCGACCAGATCTCTTCAGCTGTGGTCCTGCGATGTACATCGGGATTTGCCGGATTGCTGAACTGCTGCAGGATAATACTGTCCAGTCTTGCATCGACCAGACGCTCGGCTTCCTGAATAGCCCCTTTCATACCCAACGCTCCATCCGTCAATACCAGCTCCGCTCCAAATATTTTCAGAAGCCTCCGCCTCTCGACACTCATAGTGTCCGGCATGGTCAGAATCAGTTTGTAACCCTTTGCCGCACAGGCGAATGCCAGCGCAATGCCGGTATTGCCGCTTGTCGGCTCAATAATCGTCGTATCCGGGGTAATCAGACCTTTGCGCTCTGCATCCTCGATCATGGCAACCCCTATACGGTCTTTTACACTTGAAAGCGGATTGAACGATTCAAGCTTTGCAATGATTTCAGCACCGCCAGGCTCAGCGAGACGTTGTATTGCTACAAGCGGGGTTCCGCCTGTCGTCTGGGCCAGATTGTCATACACTTTCATATTCTATACTGAACAATTCATGCGTTATTGTAAATCCGAACAAAAGAACCTTCCACTGCAGCTATCATTACCGCCATTTACTCAGCTTAATCCGTATACCGGTATCGAGGCTCCATGCACAGCTCTTGACTCCTCGGAAACAAGAAAAAGGAAAACGTCAGCTATCGCTTCCGGCGAAACCCAGCGGGAAAAATCGGCATCCGGCATATCCTTCCTGTTGGCAGGCGTATCGATAATACTCGGCAGCACACAATTAACATTAATACCTTCCTCCCTGTTTTCTTCAGAGAGACATTCGGTCAGCTTTATCACAACTGATTTTGAAATAACATAGGGAGCAATTCCTGCCCCGCCTTTCAATGCGGTTTTCGCCGATACATTGATCACACTTCCCTTCTTGCGGACGCGCATAATCGGAATAACTGCTCTCGTCATGAGAAAAACGCTTTTTGCATTCATAGCAAGCATGTCATCCCATGTTTTTTCTGCAGTATCATGTATAAGCGGCCCCATCGTAAATCCTCCGGCGATGTTGATGAGGGCATCAATACGTCCGAAACGCTCCAGGATCCTGTTGACCGAGATTTCAACTGAGGATGCAAGGGTAAGATCCGCCTCCTGGCATAACACCTGCTCATTGCTCTGCCACTCGTTCAAAAGCACATCAGCGTGCTTATCGATAAGTGCCATGCGAGCCCCTCTGTCAAAAAACATTTTCCCGGTAACGCTTCCGAGTGCACCGGCAGCTCCTGTTATCACTACTACTTTTCCTGATACATCACCCATATCGTATGCCGCCTGAAGATAGCACAAACTGCAAAAATCAAATATGGATAAAGGAATACCTAAACCGGACAATAAATTCCCGGTTTTAAGGCGCATGCCGAAAAACGAGAAAATTACAATAACATATTCAATGGAGGAGACTACTCTTCACCAAGCACAATGGTGCGTTTGCTCATTGGAGGGACTTTTTCGCCGTTCAGATAGAGCTCGACAAGGGGAGGACGCCCAATGTTCACCCAGAACTTCTGTTTTGCCTCGAAGCGCAACACTTCTCCAGCCTTGTACTCATCTCCCGGGTACTCCATATCCCCGTCATCGGCTATGATCTTGACCCAGCTCGATTCCTCGACAATTCTAACAACAAGAACCTGCCGGGCAGAAGATGTTGGCGATTCGGGAAGAAAGGACACATCTTTAGCCCATTCCTCCTTTTGGACGGCCAATCCCTGTTTCTCTTGAGATATATCCGTAAGTGAATCGGCACGAGCGACTGAATCCGGAACAGCGTCGGCGGGTTCCGGCTTTACCTCGGCCACCACGGGAGGAGCTTGCGTTTCCTTTTCTGAAGACGCCTGCTCGTTACCTGTTGACCCTGAAAACATAAAATAGGAAACCGCGAGCAGAACAAGCACAATAAGCACTCCTCCACCGACCAGCAGAACTATGTTTTTTTTGCCGTCGGCAGCTCTGACAGCCCCGAACATGCCTGAAAGACGATTACCGCTCCACTCTTCAGCGCTTTCCTCTTCACTGCTTTCCTGGTGTACTTTCAAATCGGTAGGGATACTGAGTTCCTGACGGCAACTCTCGAGCAGTTCTGCATCATCTACCCCAAGCGCACTGGCATACTCCTTGAGAAAAGCATAGACATACGCGGCCGGCAAAAATGTCAAATTGCCCGCCTCGATTTTTTCCAGGTGATCCTTTTTTATTCTTGTTTCGGCGCTTACCTCTTCAAGGGAGAATCCCCGTTCTTTCCTGGCCTGAATGAGTTTACGTACCAGCAGATCACTCGCTGAACCAAATCTTACTTCATCCGCCATGTCATACACGTGGTTTATGCAGTCCGTTAAATCGCCTGAACAACCCAGAAATGACTAAGTTTTTATAGTTTACAAAAATTCACACTTCATGGCAATCGAATTAACAATATATTTTTTTACCATATACCTTTGATTTGCCATTAAACCGAGACAAACATTGCAAAACCTGTAACGGTTGGTTTCAATCCTTACAATCCGGCGAATTTCAAATAAAAATGCTTGTAACATGTTTTTACAGGTAACTTAGCAGCCTTGTTTCAGGATGGGATTTTTTACCTGTTTTATATGATTAATAGGTTTACATTTACAAGAAACAAGACCTTTTATTCCCAGGTGCAACGGCACCAGCAATATGGACTCCGATATATTCGAACTTTTTATTTTACTAGGCCTTATTCTGGCAAACGGCTTCTTTTCGATGGCCGAATTTGCAATTATCTCTTCAAGGGAAACCAAATTACATGAATTACGCGATGCCGGTATAGCCAGAGCCTCGCTCGTTCTTGAACTGCTTGACAACCCCGGAAAATTTCTCTCCGCCATCCAGGTCGGCATTACCCTTATTGCGACACTTGCAGGCGCATTCAGCGGTGTAAGCTTCTCGGAACCCGTCTCGAAACTCATTTCCGGAACCGAGTTCCTGAAACCTTACAGCGAAGAACTGGCACTTGCCCTTGTCGTTGTGGGTGTCACCTATTTCACTCTGATTATCGGTGAACTCGCGCCGAAAAAAATCGCCCTGCAACATCCGGAGCAGATTGCTCTGAAAATTGCACGGATTATCGACATTATCTGCCGGGTAAGCGCCCCGATCGTAAACCTTATCAACGGCTCGACCAATATCGTCCTGAAAATTATCGGCATAAAAAATATCGAAAAACCTCTTGTGAGTGATGAGGAAGTTATGCTCATGATAAAGCAGGGAGCAAAAAAAGGTGTCTTTGAGTCTGTCGAGTATGAGATGGTTTCGAGAATATTCCGTATGAGCGATAAAAGAGCGAGCTCTATGATGACACCGAAAAGTGAAATTGAGTGGCTCGACCTTAATGCGTCGGAAAAGGAGCTGATCTCCAAAATGCAGGCCAGCGGTCGTTCACGTTTTCCGGTAGCTGAGGGAAACCTCGACAGCCTGAGGGGTGTGGTCCGTTCACTTGATCTTGTTAACAAACAACTGCTCGAACCTGGGAATCTCAAAGAAACCATAAGCAATGCGATGAAACCCCCGCTCTTTGTACCTGAATCCGTTCCGGCGTTCCAGGTGCTTGAACTTTTCAAGGAAAACAGGGCTCATCTTGCGCTGGTGATAGATGAACAAGGCTCAGTGCAGGGCGCAATTACATTGACCGATGTACTCGAAAGCATCGTAGGCGACATTCCTGCAGATGATCTTGAAGGAAGCAAAAAAATTGTACGCAGAAGCCAGAGAACCTGGATTATAGACGGACTGCTCCCTGTCGATGATTTCATAACCGAATTTGACCTTGACAATTTTCTTGATGAAGAGGACCCACGCTATGATACCATGGGCGGTTTTCTTATGACCAAGCTTGAAAAAGTCCCTTCAGTGATGGATACCCTGGAATGGCAGAACATGCTCTTCAAGGTCATCAAAATGGACGGGCAGCGGGTAGGAAAAATTCTGGTGATTTTCGAAAACGACGAAAAAAACGGAACGTGACCGTATACCGGGATTCGCGTTGGAAAGAATGGAGGTTGATCCTTCCATATTCAACAGACATTATGTATCTTCGCTCACGAATCCAAGCATGAAAAATAATAATCCAAACGCATATTCTGATGGAACGGACCCTTACTATCCTTAAACCGGACTGTGTTCGCAAGCAGCTGATCGGCGCGGTAATCGACAAGATTGAACGTGCAGGATTTCGCATAGTCGCCATGAAGAAAACCAAGCTCACAACAGAAGCTGCTGGTGCTTTTTACGCCGTACACCGTGAAAGGCCCTTCTACGGCGAGCTCGTTGAATTCATGTCTTCAGGACCATGTGTCCCAATGATCCTTGAAAAAGAAAATGCTGTGGAAGATTTCCGCAAACTGATCGGCGCCACCGATCCTGCCGAAGCGGAAGAAGGTACAGTGCGTAAACTCTATGCAGACAGCAAAGGCGAGAACATTGTTCACGGTTCGGATTCGGATGAAAACGCACAGATTGAATCCTCGTTTTTCTTCTCCACCGAAGAAGCTGTAAATGTCAACAATTAAGGTTGGCTTAAAAACCTCCTCTATCCCTTGGCCTTTGAGCGTCTCAAAAAACAGCAAGCGAGCAGTTCAAAGGCAGGGTGGGCGGAGTGTCCTGACAGGTCGGGACCAACGCAGCAGTTGAGTTGTGCCGCCTGTTTTTTTAAACGCCTTCACTGACGTGTAACACCCTTAAGCATAACCGCTTTCATATCCCCCTTTTTTTCATGGCGATATGAAAACTTTTTCCGCTCGCTCATATCAAAGGCTTTCTCCAGCATCTTTTCTGCAAGTGCCCAACGTTTTTTGCCTGCCTTGAGCATAACAAGTACCATATCCCTGTTTTCTTTTTTTGCCCTTGCGATAAGACACCTGCCTGCTTTGATGGTATATCCGGTCTTGATCCCGACAGCGTACTGATATTTCTCGAGCAGTTTGTTACTTGACTTAAGGAAGTACCGTTTCTTTGTATCCTGACCATAAAAAGATACCGAATCGAGTGCCGCGATACGGTTGAAAATTTCATTCCCGATCGCATATTCGGTAAGTCGCAAGAGGTCGCTGGCAGTTGAATAATGACCTGCATAAGACCCTCTGTCATAACCGGCAGGGTTCGTAAAATGCGAATTTGTCATTCCTATTTCTTTTGCACGGCGGTTCATTATTCCGGCAAACCCTTTTACACTCCCCCCCAGATATACTGCAATGGCAAACGCAGCATCATTACTTGAGCGAACCATTGCTGCCTTGACCAGGTCTACAAGACGAATCTTTTCACCCTTGTCAAAACCCGCTTTGGTCGGCTCCACTGCAGTCGCCTCTTCAGGAATTGCAACACTATTACCAAGCTTGCCGCTCTCAATCGCAATGATGGCCGTAAGTATTTTTGTCAGGCTGGCCGGCTGAACCCGTTTTACAGTGTTCTTGGACATAAGCACCTGCGAGGCACCGACATCCTTCAGGATATATGAAACAACCTCCTGCTCATAGTCCAGACTGTCTTTCTCGACTGCAGACTTTGCATATGACAGCTCCTGAACCCCGAAGACCATGCTGAGCAAAAGCATAACAAGGCAGACAAGACGTGCTGCTCCGGTTCTTTTCATCGTTCACCCTCTGTCATGAGTTATACAGATCTTACATTTTTTTCCGGCATCGTATACCACAGCTTGATCATAGCCTGATCCGAGCCCCTTATGAAATACACGGTTCATCCCTTATCGCTTCTATACTGTGGACAATCTATTCGGGAGCATGTACATGAATGTGAGGAATGCCCCGAGAAGTACTGTCAATATGTCTCCCCCCCCGATTCGTCACCCCGATCCTGATCCCTGCATTGATCAGGATTTTTGAGTGCGTTGAGATAATCCTTGAACGTCTCCCCGTATATATCCAGGACAGTGATAAAAAGTGCAGCAATAACAGGACCTACGATAAAACCTGCAATACCGAAAAGACTTATTCCGCCGAAGGTGCCGAAGAAAATAAGGAGTTCGTGCATTTTGGTATCCCTGCCCACAAGCGTAGGTCTGAGAACATTATCGATGCTGCTGACAAGCAAACCGCAAAACAGTAGAAGTCCGGTCCCTGCGATGTAATCACCGGTTGCGTAGAGGTATATGACCGCGGGACCCCACACAAGCCCGGACCCGATAACCGGTATGATCGACAGCACCGTCATGACCGCTCCCCAGAAAACCGCGCTCTCTATACCTGCCACTCCTAAAGCGATCCCGGCCAGAGTACCCTGTATGATGCCGATGACAAATGTACCCCTTATGGTTGCACCTGTTACCGAGGTAAACTTTTCAAGCATGCGCGACTGGTCTCGTTCGCTGAGCGGAAGATAGTAAAGGATTTTCTCGAGAAACGCCCTGCCGTCCCTGAGGAAAAAAAACATGGTATAAAAAAACACAAACATCATAAACAGCGTATGCACGGTCGAAAGAGTGAAAGACGAAATGTTCTCGAAAAGGAAAGAGCTCATCTTGCCAACCAGTTCACCAAGGCGCTGAAGAATTTCATCACTGTATTCGATGATTGTTTCCGAATAGGGAAGCGTATCAATGATATCGGGGAAAGCCGTCGGCTCCGAAAGACGTTCTTCGATCCATGGGCCGACCGACCGGCTCACCCTGATTGCCTGTCCGGCAACGATACCGAGGAGGGTGAGTAACGGAAAAATCAGGATAACCGCTATTGTAAGCAGTGTCATAGCTGCGCTCAGGCTTTTTCTTCCCCTGAACAAGGTTTCAAACCATCTGTACAACGGCATTGCCAGTCCCGAAAATATAGCGGCAAGAAGAATGACCATGAGAAAATCATATACCATGGACAAAAAGATTGCCGAAATCACCAGAACAAAAACCAGGAGTATGATATTGTTGAGAATCGTTTTTTGCATATTCATTACATCCAGTTATCAGGCTGTTCATGCATCACAACCTGCGAACGAACCATGGCAATGGCAAAAATACCAGCTGTTTCAGCACGGAGAATCGAGCGGCCGAATGATATTTCAGAAACACCGGACTCACGGGCACGGCTCACTTCTGTTTCCGTGAACCCTCCCTCGCCACCAACAATAAACAACACATTTTTTCCGGAAAATGATGCATTCGGGCTACTTGCCGATGCTTCATAGGGAATCATTTTTATATCATACCCCTCAAGGCGAAGCACGGAATCAAATCCGAGGGGCTCTGTGATCTGAGGCAGATGGTACCGTTTAGTCTGACACAATGCGGAAACAAGCACCTTCTTCCAGCGTTCCTGCTTCCTGATTACCTTTTCCCTGCCCGGCAATGAAACGGTGCGTTCCGTTATCATGGGAATGATGCGTGCAACGCCAAGTTCGGTTGCTTTTTCAAGGAAAAAATCAAATCTCTGGGATGATTTCAAAAGCGACATGGCAATCGTCACCTTTGTCGATAAAGGTGACACATGCTCTTTTTCCACGATTTCAGCCGTAAGCCCCTTTTTGCCGATCAAGGACAGTGCCGCCGTTACCGACAGCCCTTCACCGTCAGTAACGCGAATGACCTCTCCCTCTTTTTTTCTCAGAACCCTGGTAATATGAAAAAATTCCTCCCCTCCGACCGCGAGTGTTCCTCCGTCAAGATCTATCAGGTGGGAAGGCGTATAAAAAAGATCCATATATTTCTCGGCGTTTCTATTTTTACTACTCTCTTGCCTGCCGGAGGATACAATAAAACTTTCCGAACGGATCACGCACCGCTGAAGTCATGCAGCAAGAGCTGCAACGGCAACAGAAACACTCTTTGCCCCCGCCTCCTCGAGCGCCTGGATTACAGCTGACACAGTCGAACCGGTAGTAAGAATATCGTCAACAAGCAGAATATGACCCGATACAATATCAGGATAAGACATAAACGCACCGCTGACATTGCTCTGCCTTTCCTTCTGGGACAAACCTGCCTGGGACCTGGTGTATTTCCGGCGAATGACAAGATCGGTACGCACGTCTTTTTCGAGAGCTGCCGCCAGAGAACGGGCAATAACCTCGGACTGATTGTAGGTACGCTCCACAAATTTCAACCGATGAAGAGGCACCGGAACGATACAGCTGAAGTTTTCCTCTATGCCACTCCCTGCAATCATTTCCGAAAGACAAGAACCGAAAAACGCTCCGAGTCTGCGCACCCCCTGATACTTCATTGCATGAACAACCCGTTGCAAACTGTCTTTCTTGTGAAACCGGTAAACCGACCATGCATATCGCGGAGCACAGGTTTCCGGGTGATTGCGCCTTAAAATCTCCTTTACCGCACAATCTGCTGCTTCGGCATTCGGGAAAGCATCGAAAGAAACGGTGCAATGAGCACAGATATCTTTCTCTCCGGGGGAAAGAAGCGTATGACATCCCGCACAAACCCGGGGATACATGAGATGCAATAGTTCGTCAAGCATTTTCGCCTGTTATTCAATCGAGGAAAAACAAAGGGCCGCCGCCCCGTATACTCCCGCCCGGTTACCGAGCTTGGCCTGAACCAGCTCCAGACCTTCATGCATCGAAGGGAGAGTAGAGCGTTTCAACTGCCTGAAAGCAGGTGTAATAATAAGTTCTCCGGCACCTGAAATTCCACCACCGATGACAAATTTCCTGATATCCATCAAAGCAACAACTCCGGCAAGACCCACCCCCAATATTGCACCAACTTTGTTCCAGACTTCGATGGCAGAAGGATCGCCTTGGTTAGCGGCATTCTCAAGAGTTCTCGGCGACAGTTCACACAAGTCCTTGCCATGAAATTTCTCGGACCGGAAATCCGGCGGGCCGGCCCTGTAGGTCTCGATTCCCATAGCAACAATGCCCTTTTTTCCGATCAGACTTTCAACCGTACCTCTTACGCCTGCATGAACGCTTTTTCCGCCGTAATCGACCGTCATGTAACCGATCTCACCGGCCGTACCGCTCGAACCCCTGTACAGCTTTCGGTTGAGAATAATCCCGCCGCCAACACCTGTCCCCAGGGTGATCATCATAAAATCGTCAAATTTCTCCCCCGCTCCGAAAACAGCTTCTCCGCAGGCGGCAATGTTCGCGTCGTTTTCGAGGATGAGCCGACAATCAAGAGAATGCTCATCGGCAAGCACATTCTGCAGCCTGCCTTTCAGCGGATACTGCTCCCAATCCGGCAAATTGGGTGGGTAGCTGAGTAAACCTTTCCTGCTGTCGACCGCCCCCGGAGCACCAAGCCCGATCCCTGAGAACAGCTGTTCACCCAGCCGCTCCCTGAAACGGTCATACATGGAAAAACCCAGCGATGCTATCTGCCTGACAATACCCTCCGGGCCGGAATCAATCCGAGTCGGATGCCGTTCATGCTCAAGCACACTGCCGTCATTGTCTATCACGGCAAGCTTTACAGCCGTGCCACCAAGATCTACCCCGAGCGCCCAATGTGCCATGTTCTTCAACTATTCAGGATTTGAACGGCCTGATATATTTCCTTTTAGAGGCGTTATTCTCAAAGAAATTCAGTATTTCATCCACTTCGGTTGTTCGCTTGCACTCACGAGCAACTTTTTCAAGCGCGTTTCCCAACAACAAGCCCGACTGGAAAATAATCCTGTAGGCATGACGAATCCGGTCGATCTGTTCCGATGTGAATCCTCTGCGCTTGAGTCCGACCAGATTCAGCCCTTCAAAACGAAACGTCTCATGACCGCCTGCCATCACAAAAGGAGGAACATCGAGCGAGGCTCTCGAAATGCCGCCTACCATGGCATATTTTCCTATGCGCACAAACTGGTGCACTCCGGCAAGCCCGCCAACGACAGCATAATCCTCAACCTCACAGTGTCCGCCAAACTGAACGGAATTAGCAATAATGACATGATTTCCAATGATGCAATCGTGCCCTGCATGAACATAGGCCATTATAAGATTGTCAGAACCGACTACGGTCTCGCCATTTGCACTGGTCCCCCTGTTCAGGGTAACATATTCCCTGATAACCGTACGGTCACCGACACGGAGATAGGTTCTTTCGCCCTTGAACTTCAGGTCCTGGGGTATGGTTGATAGTACCGCGCCGGCAAACACCTTGCACTCATTGCCTAAACGCGCCCCGTCCGCAATCTGTACGTGCGGTCCTATCTCGGTTTTATCCCCGATAACAACATCATCCCCTATAACCGCATAAGGGCCGATCACAACTCCCTGTCCGACTTCAGCCTCAGACCCGACTACTGCAGTCGGATGTATACAAGTTTCCATCAATAGCTGGTTTATTGATTCGGTAATTCAATTTTGCTCTCATCAATCTCTCTGAAAAGGCTGTCCATTATTTTTTCCGATTCACCGGTTCGGCCCACCTCACGCAATGCAAGTGCAAGAGCGTAGAAAACCTGCGGAGATTCGCGCAAAGTAGTCATACCTGAAAGCTTTTCAAGGTACACAATATAGGGGCCTGCTTTTTCCTTTTCACCGAGTGTGACATAGAGCGAAACAACTGACGCCGCAACCCCCGGATCAAGTCCAAAGCGGTTCAGTGGCAGTACTTCCTGTGATTTGTCAAGCGCCTCAAGCGCAAGCTTTCTCCTGCTCTCCTTCCGCATTGCTCCTTTGCTGTCACTGACAATGAGCTCTCCTTCAGCATTTTCCGCAAGCTCAACAGCGAGCGTTGCAAACAATGGTTTGTAATTGCCGCTGAGCCTGCGCGAGGTGTCTTCGATGAATATTCCGGGATTATTCAGATTACGGTAGCGGAAAACACTGCACAGGTTGGTCCAGAGCTTTGATGCCCCGACAAAACTCCCCTCTTCAGTATGCTCCATCGGCACAACCTTGTATGCAAGACCGTCAAGCCGGAGGTATTTCTCAAGTCCGAGCAGATTATCCCGACCAACGGTCAGGGCGAAATATATCGGACGTGAAGCATAATTGTTCATCAGGATCTCGTAAACAGCTATATCCTGCGGACGCAGAAAGCCCTGATCACGAAAGGTAACGGTCGGATTTATTTGCCAACGAAGCGTATCGGTTATAGCTGCTGGAGGTTCAAGCCCCGACATTCTGTACTCATCAATCAATGTCTGTTTCTGCGAGCCGGCGGGAAGATCGACCTCAACAGGCTGCAGTGCAACATAACTGATTTCCCTTAGCTCATTGTCACTCAGGCTGAACGATATTTTTTTTGCTCCATGCGGGGAAGTATTTTTCATCTGTTCGAGATACCACCCGGTATTCGCAAGACTGAGATTCACCACTCGCACATCAGTACGGATATTCTCTACTTCCTGCAGGTACCAGAGCGGAAATGTATCATTGTCGCCGTTTGTGAACAATATCGCGTCCTGATCACAGCTTTGCAGCATATTCCATGCCCAGTCCCACGGCACATAATTCCCGGAACGGTCATGCGTATGGAAATTAGCATACAACATTCTGCCGTTAACCAGGAAAAGCAAGGCACACAGTGATGCAATGGATACCAGCCAACTCAGTTTTACACCGTCAATCCGCGTCCTTATATCCCTGATAAGTCTTTCCGCACCGATACCGATCCATATGGCAAAGGCAAAAAAGCTGCCGGTATAGCTGTAATCACGCTCCCTGGGTTGCGGTTCCGTCTGGTTAAGGTAAACAATCAGTGCCGCTCCGGTAAGAATAAAGAGCGCTGTGATCACCGAACCCATTTTCCAGTCCTCCCGGAAAAGCGATACTGCCCCGAAAATTCCGATAAGAAAAGGAAGCCCCCAAAGTTGTGACCAGTCTACCCCTGCACCCTCAGAGTCATTTTCCCTGCCGATAAACTGCCAGCCAAGATAGCGGAGATACATATGGTTCAGCTGGTAACGAAAAAAATAGTCGGTATCGCTGCCATACTGCTGATAAAAATACTGGTGTACGGGTTCGGATGACCAGCGTCGGGGCCACAGGGGAAAGTCTCCGTATTGCTCACGGTTCAGATAGGAAAAAAAGGCCTCCCCGGTTGAAGGATTGTTTTCATTGATGGATGGAGAAGCATTTGCCCGCACATAAATGAGTGCATAGGAGGTATATCCGATAACAAGCAGAAACAATGACACGCTTATCGTATGCATAAGCCTGTAACGCCTGACATGCGCATAATACACAGCATAGACGATTCCTCCCAGGAGCAGTATCATACCTCCCCATGAAGCAAGCTGCATCAGTACCGGCAGTCCCTTGATGATTCCGATATACACCAGAAGAAAGGTTGCAGAACCGGCAAACATCATCAGAACAAAAGAGCGGACAGTAACCTCGTATTTTTTGTAGTAGTATACCATTGCAACGACAAATATCGCCAGAATGCTCAGGAGGTGCACTCCTATTGATAAACCGATAACATACATCGCCGCCAATAACCATCGTTCATTACCCTTTTCCTGCTCCTCACCATACCAGCGAATGACAAACCATACAACCAGAGCAGTAAAAAACAGCGATGGCGCGTACACTTCCGTCTCAACCGCATTAAACCAGAAACTGTCTGAAAACGCAAGCGCGAGAGCTCCGATGACGGCACTTCCGTACCCGGAAACCTTTTCCGAAACGTCCCAGGAATCCGGCCCGGTTTTTCTGTACAAGGCAATCAGGCGGAAGATGATCAGGTAAGCAAGCATAACCGTTGCCGATGCCGACAACGTACTCAGGAGATTAACCCTTGCGCCGATATCTCCAAAAAAAGGAATCATTGAAAAAATCCTGCCGACAATCAGAAACAGAGGCGCCCCGGGAGGATGAGGCACACCCAACGTGTAAGCTGTTGCGATAAACTCTCCGCAGTCCCAGAAAGAAAGTGTCGGAGCCATGGTCATCAGATAGACCGCTTCAGTTAACAGAAACAGCGCAACGGCAATACCGGTATGTATCCTCTTATGATCCATATGTATAAGTGACAAGTAACCCGCAGCAAGGGACAACCTGATAAACCCTGATCTTTATCTATTGTACATTATATAATCGGAACAGTCATTGAAAACCTCTTGTGATCCATAGACATCATGCATAATTGCCTGACGGCAGGTCGGCCGGACAGCTTGAAAGCAGCTGAAATATCAGGTTTCACCCATTACCCATTATTCAGTGGTAAATAGTCATCCGTCATTTTTCCTGCCTCCTGCCTGCTGAAGACTGCCGACTTGTTTTTGCGGGCATCAACTCTTCCGCAACCTGGTCGGCAAAAAGAAATCCTTTCCGGGAAACCTTTATGACTTCGCCGCATATTTCGACCAAACCCTGCTCTTTGAGCTGATCAACCGCATCGAGTACCAGGCTGCTGCCTTCATGATACCTCAGCAGATCATCAACCGAGAGCCCGGAAGAAAGCCGCAAGGACAGAAAAATCTTTTCACTGATCCGTGCCTCATCCGAAAGCTGCTCACTGAATCCAAGAGCATCACACGGCCCGGCAATATAGCGCACCAGACTGCTCGTGTTTGCGCTACGTAATTCCTGAACTCCGTCCGCCATGAAAGTGTGTGCGGAAGGACCGAAACCAAGATACGATTCCCTCTGCCAGCATGCCAGATTATAGCGGGAAAAGAATCCCGGTTTCGAAAAATTTGAAACCTCATAATGTTGAAAACCGTCTGCCTCGAGCAGTTCACAAGCCTTGAGATACATTGCCGCCTGTGCTTTTTCACCTGGCAGCGTTACAAGCCCTTTTCTCACCTGTTTGTCAAGCAGAGTCTTTTTTTCCAATGCAAGCATATATACTGAAACGTGAGGCACATCCCCCGACAAAGCAATCCGCAGGTCTCGCTCCCATATCTCCAATGTCTCCCCCTCCGCGCCGCAAATAAGATCCACACTCACATTACCGAAAATATTCATGGCCTCGCCTGTGGTCCTTAATGCCTCGTCAGCATTGTGACAACGCCCAAGCGCAAGAAGTTTTTCAGGCATATAAGACTGGACACCGATGCTGAGACGGTTTACACCAAGTGCCGCCAGATTACGAAGCTTTTCAATGGAAAGATCCTCCGGGTTCGCCTCAAGCGCAATCTCGGCACCATCGCACAAAGAAACATATTTCGTAAGCGTTTCAAGCCAGCTTTCAAGGTAAGAAACAGGAACAAATGACGGTGTTCCTCCTCCGAAATGAACGGATTTCAAGACAACCCCTTCAAGCAGCGACAAACGTGCCGCTGTTTCCTTTTCAAGCGCAGAAAAAAAACGATCCTGCAAATCCTGCTTCGTTACGAGGCAAAAATCGCAGTAAGGACACCGGGCTCTGCAGAAAGGAATATGTAGGTAACAATGCAAACCAGAATCCATCTTTACTTGTAACACGTCACACGTTACTGCTCAATACATACCCGGTTATCGCCTGGTAGAGATTATCTGCAACATATTCAGGGATTATCCTTCGTTGACGGCACAGTTCTTCCTCACCGTGCCCCGTCCTTACGAGAATGGGACGAAGACCTGCGCGTA
Organism: Chlorobium sp.; assembly: GCA_028278005.1. GTDB lineage: Bacteria > Bacteroidota > Chlorobiia > Chlorobiales > Chlorobiaceae > Prosthecochloris. The sequence continues at coordinate 16,741 of JANQFD010000024.1, forward strand.
AGCCACATTCCACGTCGACCGTTTTGTCACCGATAAAGAACGACCGGGTTTTATCAACCTCCAGGCCTGAAGCAAGATAATCGGCAAACGCACGGTCAACCATACCGGTTTCGGGCTTGCGGCACCATGCAAAACGATCATATTCCGGATGAGGATAATCCGGATGGGTAGGACAATAGTAACTGCGGTCAAAAAAGGTATTGCTGGCAGTCAGCAATTCATTCAGATACAGATGTATATCCTCAACCTGCTCAGCTGTAACAATACCTTTGGCGATACCGGCCTGATTGGTGATAATGACGATCTCAAATCCGGCCTGTTTGGCAAGCGCGATAGCTTCGGCTGCGCCCTCGATCAACTGAAACTGCTCCCTGGTGGTTACATAGGTGCCTATATCACGATTGATCGTACCATCCCTGTCAAGAAACAATACCTTTATCTTTTCTGCCATATGTTCACGCGCTCTCAAGCAAACCGCTGTAGATCAGGCTATACTTCTCAGCAGATTCCTTCCATGTCAGATCCCTTTCCATATTCTCCATAACAAGCCTGGACCAGCGCTCATTGTCTCCATAGACCTGAATTGCCTGTCTGACCTTTTCAACAAGAGATTCCGGATTGTAGTCATGAAATTCAAAACCCGAACCGTCATGTCCCTCGTTGATCTCGTCTATGGTCTCTGCAATACCACCGCCGGCAAAAACAATCGGGACCGTACCATATCGCATGGCGAAAAACTGCATCATGCCGCATGACTCGAATTTACCGGGAATGAGAAGCATGTCCGATGAAGCCATGATCTGATGCAGAAAGCCGTCACTGAACTCGAAATTAAGCCCGAGCTTGCCTTTATGCTTCATGGCAAGATCCTGCAGCTTTTTCTGGATCTCCTTGTTTCCGGAACCGGAAACAACGAGCTGGATATCAAGATCCATCAGCATTCCGAGAGATTCAATCAAGAGATCGATTCCCTGGAACCTGTCAAAATGTATGACGGCACCAACAAGAGGCTTTTCCTCATCGAAAGGCATCTTCAGCTCTTCAAGCAGATATTTCTTGTTTTCCAGCTTCTCCTGAAGCCGGTCGGTATCGAACTTCTTTTTGATAAGCTTGTCAGCCGAAGGATTCCACTGCTTGACATCAAGACCGTTGTTTATCCCCTGAAGATGGTTAACGCGGGCGGAAAGCACTTTGTCGATCCCGTGCGCAGCTTCCGTGTCACTGCTGATAAGTTCGGCATACCTGTCTGACGTTGTCGAAATACTGTCGGCATGCCTGATTCCGGTAAAAAGCATATTCACTGCATCATCTTCAGCGTGGAGTTTGTCAACCAGGTTTTCCGGAAGCAGTTTATCGAAGGGTTTCCTGGGAAAAACACCCTGGCGATGTGCATTGTGAACCGTTAAAACGGTTTTTATCCCTTTGAAAAACGCATTGTCTGCGTAAAGGGTTTTCAATAAAAGAGGGACAAGACTTGCATACCAGTCATGAAAATGAATGATATCAGGTTTCCAGCCAAGTCTCTGCAATGTCTCGAGAATACCGAGATTGAAAAAAATGACCCTCTCGGCATTGCCTTTGACATTAGCGCCCTGGGACATATCCTCAAAAAGACCGCTGCGCTTGTAATATTTCTCGTTATAAAGGAAATAGGTCTGTATCTTGCTTGATGGAAGAGCCGTAACCTTCACATGAAGCAGATCCGATTTGTCTTTCAGGGGAACCTTGATATCTGAAAGCCGCAATACATCATGGAGACGGAACTTGCGATCATTGATAACGCCGTATTTAGGCATCATTATGCGGGCTTCACAGCCTTCATCCTCCATGGCCTGGGGAAACGATGCCATGAAATCGGCGAGAGAGCTGACTCTTACAAACGGAGAAATTTCACCAGACACATAAAGAACCTTGCAAATGTTTCTGGACATCTATATCGTAAACAATCTGTTTTTTTCTCGAAATATTTTCATAGAACTTCATAGCTTTATAATTTAAGAATTTATACGCTGATTTACAATCCGGGCCGGCATCCCTGCCTGTCTTTCCATGAAACCTCTACAGCTCCTTTCAGTCCTTTGTTTGACACTTGCAGCATGTGCGCTTGACCGTGCGCCAACCGGAGGACCTGTAGACAGAGAACCTCTTGAAATTCTTTCGATTGATCCTCCAAATGCTTCGGTCAATACATCCCCTGAAAGAATTGTATTCA